>DAOVJP010000466.1 GCA_030673205.1 Thermoplasmata archaeon | reverse complement strand
CAACAGGCCCAGAAGATGGAGGCGATAGGAACCTTAGCGGGAGGCATCGCCCATGACTTTAACAATATCCTTTCGGCCATTATGGGATACACCGAGCTTGTCAGGAATGATATGTTTGATGACACCGATGCCAAAGCCAGTTTGGGAGAGGTTCTCAAAGCGGGTCGTCGAGCAAGAGACTTGGTGAAGCAGATTCTCACATTCAGCCGTCAGACTGAAAAGGAACATATCCCGTTGCAGATCAATCTTGTTATCAAGGAAGCGCTCAAACTGCTGCGCTCCTCCCTGCCCACCACTATAGAGTTCCGCAAGGACATCACAACTTCTGGCAAGGTTTTGGCCGATCCCACCCAGATTCACCAGGTCGTAATGAACCTCTGCACCAACGCATATCATGCCATGGGCGAGGAAGGGGGGGTATTGGGTGTAAAGCTTTCGGAAGTCGATCTTGATTCCGAATCTGCTGCTCAACTGACGGACATGAGCCCCGGACCATACATGCTACTGACCGTGAGCGACACTGGCCATGGCATGGACAAGGCCGTCATGGAACGGATTTTCGAGCCCTATTTCACCACAAGAGAAAAGGAGCGGGGTACGGGCCTGGGACTCTCTGTGGTCCACGGCATTGTAACGAGCTATGGTGGTGCCATCACGGTCTACAGTGAGCCTGGAGAGGGAACGACATTCCATGTCTATTTTCCCAGGATTGAACATGTAGAAGAGATCCATGAACTCGAAGCCGAAGAACGTCCCCCCACAGGCCATGAGCGGATTCTTTTGATCGATGACGACCTGGTCTTGGTGGATATGGGCAAACAGATGTTGGAGCGTCTGGGGTATGCAGTTGTTACCCGAACGAGCGGCGTAGAGGCCTTAGGGCTATTCTGCAAAAAACCGGATCATTTCGATCTGGTGATCACCGACATGACTATGCCCCAAATGACAGGAGACAAGTTAGCAAGAGAACTCATTCAGATACGCTCTGATATTCCAATTATCCTGTGTACCGGATTCAGCGAACGTATTAGTGAAGAGAAGGCCACAGCTATGGGAATTCGTGGGTTTCTTATGAAGCCAATTGTTATGAACGAGATGGCCAAGGCCGTCCGGAAGGTGCTGGACAAAGACTGAGATCAAAAAGACTAGATATCTAGATATGGTGTTTTGGTCAATTCGTGGCAGGCTATACGGCGGCATAGATTCCTGCTAT
>DAOVJP010000249.1 GCA_030673205.1 Thermoplasmata archaeon | reverse complement strand
TGTAGCTCGGATGCTATCATCCTTTATCTGGTATCTGCCTTTCGGATCGGTGTCTATCATGGCTGTGAGGTGATGTGTCCTGAACCATCTGAACCTTCTGTCCTTCCTCTTTATGGCCCGCACCAGATCTGATAGGGAGACCCATCCATGCTCGTCCATCTCTATGTTGAATCGGTCAGGGAAATGGCGCAATATGCCTGCTATGGTCCGGCCTACGCGGTCCATTTCCTCGTCGTTCATCAAGAACTTGCATTCCTGTCCACATATAGGGCACGTCTCTTCCCTGAAATATCCATGTTCCTTACATTCTTGAAGCATACACTTCCCCCGGAGGAGAGGGAAATGAAGGGGGTGTTCATATACTTTCTCCTATGCAACTGTGTGTCAATGATAGATAGTATCAAGAAGACATGCTAGAGTGTCAAGATATGTAGTATTCATTTTCGCCACAGCAACAGCGCAGCCCCCCATTCTCGCGCTTCTTCCCACCCTCTCACGCGCTCCTTCCCGCCCATTCACGCGCTAGAGGAAGCCCCGTATGAAACTCTCCACTCTCTCCTTCGACCTTATGGGGCCGTAATGCCCCTCGCATAGCACGTCTGCGCCCACAGAAAGGAGACGGGCCAAGGACCGCTGCCATTCCTCCCTGTTCGAGCCCCATTCGTCGCTGAGGGGGCCGTGCACATCCTGCGCGAACAACACCTTCGCCTCTATCCCTCCCGGATCATAAACGAGGGCCAAACTCCCAGGCGTGTGTCCGGGAATGTGAATGGCGTTCAGCACCCCATCCTGTTCACCGGGAATGAGGGCCTCCCCATCCCCTATGGTCCTGTCCACCTTCACGGGGCGATACTCCAGCCCATAGACGTCAGCTGCGGTCTTGGAACAATCATATCCCTCTATGGCCCGTTTGTCGCCTTCGTGGGCGACCACCTCGCATCCGCTCGCCTTCTTCACCACCCACGCCCCCCCTATGTGGTCTATGTGTCCATGGGTCAACAGGAGTATGTCTATATCCGAGAGGTCATAGCCAGCCTCGGCGATGTTGTCACTGAGCCCTTTGACATCCTGGCCAGCGCCTGCATCCACCAATATCAGCTTTCCTTTTGCCTCCAAGAGATATACGCAGCAGTCCATCTGGGACGTGAGGTTGCTTCCACCCACCATGTGAACAGAGGATGTTATCTTCATGATCTTTGTGCCCCCTCTTTTCTCTTTCCGGCGTGGCCTTCAGGTCCCTCGTGGCCCCCTTGGCCTTCACGTCTCTCATCTCCTTCATGGCCCCCTTGGCCTTCACGCCCTCCACTTCCCTCACAGCTTCCGTGTCTCTCACGCCATTCCGAGGCCAACATGCCCATCACGATCAGGTCCTTTCTCTGGCCTTCTATGTAAAGGGCACTGCGGCGCACCCCTTCTTCAACGAAGCCCACATCATCATATACCTTCTTGGCCCGGAGGTTGTCCTCCATGACCACCAACTCCACCCGCTCAAGGTCGAGGGTCTCGAAGCAGTAGCCAAGGACCAACCGCGTGGCCTCCGTCCCATACCCCTCGTTCCGGTGCTCTTTCTCACCTATGGCTATGCCGAGCTCGGCGAAACGGTGGACCGGGTTTATGCCATGTATCCCCACGCTCCCCATAGGCTTGTTCCCGTCACTGAGCACTATCACGAATATCATATCGGTCTTGCTCTCTATCATACCTCGTAAGAAGTTCTCCTCATTGAGTCTGGCCAGAGGATACTGCATCCCTAACCTGGACCGTATCTCGGGAAGGTTGAACCAGAATTGGGCCATTGGGGCGTCTTCCAACTCGATGGGCGATAGATATATTCTCTCCCCACGGAGAAAAATAGGTCTTGAAGGATACTCTGTGGAGGCCATGGGGGCATAATGTCAGGCCCCTATCTAAGACTTTCCACGTATGGCCTCAGCATATCTCTCGTCCACGCCCAGATCTCTCAGGAATACCACTTTCCGATCGTGCATCTCATGATACTCCCTCTTCTTCCTGGCCATGTCGCTGTCCGTCATCACCGCGGTGGGATGGTATCGGAGGTTGAAATCATCGAAATCAGGGGTGGACATGGCCGGAACCTCCATATTGTAGAACTCGTCCATCTCCCAGTCTATCCTGTCACGGGCCAACTGCTCCAAGAGCCAGCCGGACGTCTCCTTCTTTATGTCGCGGAAGAAATAGGAGCTTGTGTTGAGGCATATGCCCACTCCCTTCGTTATCTCGAAGGCCTTCTTCACGGCCTTCACCTCTTCCTCCATGCTGCTCAATATGAAGGGATTAGCCCCCACCTGGTGTCGTGTCTTGCCCACCAGGTCCGGTGGTACGTTCTCGGCGTTGGTGTACACGGTCTCCACGCTCAGGAAAGAGGCGATGAGCATATCGATGTCCCTTACCCTCATCATGGGCGGCAGGGTCGGGTTCCTCTGGATGATGATGAAATACACGTTCTCCCCTCCATCTATGGGCAGGTTGACCCCATCAAAAGTGTTATCTATCGCTCTTCTGGACACTATGCAGCGGCCGTTCGGGCCATAGACATCGCCGTAGGTGAGCTTACCATCCTGCACACCGTTGTTCTCCGACATTATCACGCCCTTGTGGAATCGGTCATCCGGGTCCGTGAAATCGTTGGACTTGTTGTATGGATTCATCTCGGACCCATAGAACTTCTTATCCTCGTAGTGGAAGAAGCTGAAATCATCATTTGCTATCCTAACGTATTCCTCCCCTTCCGAGGGCAGGCCGTGGTTGGCGAACCCGAGGGTGGATTTGCCGGTGGCGCTCATCCCCATGACGACCATCGTGCTCTGTCTAGGCCGGCCATCCCTATCCAGAACCCGCATCTCTTTGGTGGAGGAGTGGAATCCAACGCCCAGCCCGTTCTTCTTCACCATGTGCATGCCCAGGCTGAGAAAGCGTTTCTTGAGCTCCCCTATGTATCTGGTCCCGCAAATGTAGGCGACGTTGCTTTCGGAGTCGAAATATATGCCAAGGCGTTC
>DAOVJP010000175.1 GCA_030673205.1 Thermoplasmata archaeon | reverse complement strand
GGTCCGTCCCTCTTCCACGGCCTTCCCGCCCTCTCCCTTCTTGAAGAAGCCCAGATCTTCCGTAGCTATTATCTCGTTTATCGTGAAGCAGTCGTGGACCTCTACGAAATCTATGTCCTTGGTGGTCTTGCCCGCCATCTTGAAGGCACGCTTCGCCGCCCAGATGGTGGCGTCGGTGGTGCATATGTCCCTGCGGTTGTGGAGGGCTATGGTGTCCGATGCCTGTCCACTGCCGATGATCTTCACAGGCTTGTCCGTGTAATCCTTTGCCCTCTCCATGGCGCATAGCACCACGGCCGCTCCCCCGTCGCTCACGGGGCTGCAGTCCAGCAACCCAAGGGGTTCGGCCACTATGCTGGATCTCAACGCGCTCTCCATGGTTATCTCCCTTCCGAAATGGGCCTTTGGGTTCAAAGCGCCATTGGCATGGTTCTTCACCGCCACATGGGCCAGTTGTTCCTTGGTGGTGCCGTGTTCGTGCATGTGCCTGCGGGCCATCATGGCGTAGAGACCGGGGAAGGTCATGCCGAAGAACGATTCCCATTCCTGGTCTGCAGCCATTGCCAATGTATCCGTTGCGAGGGTGCCAGACACGTCCGTCATCTTTTCCGCTCCTCCTACCACGACGATGTCGTGTGCACCACTGGTTATGGAGAGGAGTGCCTGGCGTAGGGCCAGCCCGCCGCTGGCGCAGGCCGATTCAACGCGGGTGGCGGGGATGTGGTTGCCCAACAGACCGCTATATTCCGCTATTATCGGTCCCATATGTTCCTGGCGGACGAATCGCCCTGAGGACATGGTCCCAACGTACAATGCGTCTATATCATCTCCTTCTATGTTCGCGTCGTTCACCGCTGCGGCCCCGGCCTCTATCCCAAGGCTCCTGAGGCTGCGGTCCCAGAGTTCGCCGAACTGTGTCATGCCGACCCCTATTATTGCCACGTCTCGCATATCACTCACCTCCCTTCATGTTTATCTTCTCCCTAAGCTTGGCATAAGTGCCGTAATCCACGAACGCCTTTCTGGCTATGAGCTCTTTGACCAATGCCCCGGCGCCCTTATCGTATTTTGTCATCTCATCGGTGACGGTTATGTCGAATCCGTCCGACCCGGCCCCCGAACCATATGCTATGGCGAATATCCTGTCTCCGGGGCTTGCCTCATCCAGTATGGCTGCCAGACCTAGAGGTACAGCACCGCTGTACGTGTTGCCTATGTAGGGCACTAACAGCCCTGTTCTTATCTGCTCCGGGGTGAAACCCAGTCTCTTTCCGGCCGCCTGGGGGAACTTACCGTTGGGCTGATGGAAGACCGAATATTTGTAGTCCTTTGGCTCTGTTCCCATCTCTTTGAAGAGCATTTTGGCGCAGCTCAACACATGTTTGAAGTAGGCTGGCTCTCCGGTGAAACGGCCACCGTGGCTGGGATATCTAGCCCCCTCCCTTCTCCAGAAGTCAGGGGTGTCGGTGGTGTATGAGAGTGTCTTGTCGATGGTAGCTATGACCTTCTCTTTCCCTATGATATACGCCGCTCCGCCCGCGCTGGCCGTGTATTCCAGGGCGTCACCCGGTGCTCCTTGGCTGGTGTCGGCCCCTATGGCCATAGCAAGAGGGTAGAATCCTCCTGCGACCATGCCCATGGCGGTCTGTATGCCCGCAGTACCCGCCTTGCAGGCGAACTCAAAGTCCGCGGCGGTCATAACTGGCGTGGCACCTATTGCCTCGCCCACTATACCACTTGTGGGTTTGACGGCGTAGGGGTGGCTCTCGCTTCCCACGTATATGGCCCCTATGTCCTTTGGGTCCAGTTTACATCTCTTTACCGCGCTTCTCGCCGCCGCCACCGCTATGGTGGCTACGTCCTCGTCTGCCGCAGGTACGGATTTGCTCTCCAGTCCAAGGCTTTTTCCCCGGGCCTTTCCATCCACGCCCCATACCTTGCCTATCTCTTCCGGTGTTATCCTGAGACGGGGTATGTAGGCGCCATAACTTACTATTCCAACATTCATTCTTCTTCCTCCTTGTCTAGGCTGTCTCTAAATGAGGTGAGCTTCCCGAGGATATCCCCCAGGCTTAGGGGGCTGGTGATCAGGGGCAGATGCTCCAGATCTGCCAAACGTATGGCCAGTGGGTCCACCTTCTCCGGTTGGAGATAGACCACCATGGCCGGTTTCAATGGATGGGCTCGTATGGCTATCATAGGACTCCTCCCGTACTGTACGTCGGTGAACAGCAGGGCGCGTTCTGTGCTCCACCCGTATATTCTGAGATAATCGTAGCTGGATAGTTGTAATATGGCCTTGAGGGAGTCGATGACCGTGTATCCATGGGGCGCATGGAGGTTTGTCGCATGGTTGATCACCTTCCCGTCTATGAGGTCCACGAAGTCCTCTCCATCCACGGCCAGGGGGAACTCGCTCATGCTCAAAACCACATCGGTTCGCTCGTTGAGCATGTACTCTTTTATGATCTCCCCACCCCTCTGTTTGTCTATGTCTATGAGGGCGTCCACGAGCTTTCGGACGGTGGCTATGCCCGGGCTCTTTCTTCTCCCTGATTCATAGTCCGAGATGACGGAGGGAGATACGCCAGTTTGAAGGGCCAGGTCCTTCTGGGCCGCGTTGAACTTGTGTCTCCATTTCCGTATGGTGGCACCGAAGTTCCTGGAGAGGGTGAGCTCTCCTGCGATCTTCTCTTTGAGTTCGCGCTCCATGGAGGGGTGAAAGGGAGAGAGGTATATAAGATTGACGTTTAGGTAGTTCGTCATTTGACGTAGAGATGTGCTTTGGGCGCCCTGTTATCTGTACCCCTTCACCCATGTCTATACCAGCGAACTTCTTTTTTAACCCCTCCCCATTTACCTCCCATGGACAAAGCCGAACTTGAGAGAAGGTGGTTCAGAACAACGCGTCTCCTTTTCACGGCATGGGGAATAATGTGTGTGCTCCTGGCCTGGCGATATGCGGGGAAGGCGGGGGCTGCCATCGATCCCTTCGGCGACCCTGCTACCTCGTTCTTCATCAACTATGGATGGATGCTGGTAGGTGTCTTTTCCCTCATGGCATCCACCGCCCTATCCATATCTCCAATACTCTGGGTCAGAGGCAAGCACACGGAGCCCAGAATAACCAATCTGTCTATCGGAATCTTGTTGGCTGTTGGTATACTGGTCGCTCTCTATGGACTGTACGGCCTGGCCACCCACGGCAGCACGGGGCTATCCGGGCTGAGCGTGGCGGATATGGCGATGACAGGTATTGCGCAGGTCCCTCTGCCTCTTCTCTTCTACAGGGAGTTCCGGGCGCTGCTGCATGGGGGAGGGGATGGGGGTGGAGAAGCGGAAAAGGAGGAGGTTGTTGGAGAAGGGAGGAGGAGAGGGGGAGCGGCCTAGGGTGGTAACCTCTGCCTCGTTGAATACTGGCCCTGCCGCATCCTAATTCTTCTCGTCCGACTCGCTATCTCCAGCCGACGTATCCTCTCTGCCCGACACGTTAGTATCTTCTGGCCCACTCTCTTTCCCCATACTTGCCTTACTTTTCTTACCGTTTCTCAGTTCTCTCTTCTGCTTGCTCTTTGCCCAGAGCACGAGCAGGGTGGGGAGGACAAATATGCTGGAGAGGTAGCCATAGAGAACTGCCAGAGCGGTTATCTGGCCGAAGACACGCATGGGGGTGAGGCTGCTCAGGCCAAGAATGGCGAACGCGCCCATCGTGGTCACTGCCGCCCCGGTGATGGCTGAGCCCGTGTGGATGACCGCTTCCCTGCATGCCACATCCACATCATCTGTCTTCTCGATCTCCTCCTTGAACCTATGGGTGACGTGTATGGCATAATCCAGGCCGAGTCCGATGCTGATCGCCGCGATCATGTTCGTCATGACATTCAATTTGAATCCCAACAGGAACATCGAGCCCCACATCCATATGATTATGAGGATTATTGGCATCATGGTTATGGGGCCAAGGGCCAGACTCTTGTCCATCCAGCCAAGTATGATCGTAAGCACAATGGCGCTTAGGATAATGGTCAGTATGATGCTTCGCACCTGATTAGCATTGATCTCATCCATCGTTTCCATGTGGATTATCATCTCTCCAGTTACTTCTGCATCCTGAACAGATGATGATCCGGTGAGGCCATCGGCATCCTCTCTGAGCGCCTTGGTCATTTCTGCAACGGCGTCATCATCCAGGGCATTTACGCTCATACGGATGACCGCAGAGTC
>DAOVJP010000276.1 GCA_030673205.1 Thermoplasmata archaeon | reverse complement strand
GGCTTTCTCTTCAAGCTCTTTCTCTCTTTTCTCCAATTCCCCTGTCGTCTTCTCCAGCTCTTTCCCTTTCTCTTCCATCTCCCCGAGGTTCTTCTTCAGTTCTTTTTCCTTCCCTTTCAGTTCCTTCCCCAGAGACTCCTTCTCCTTTTCAAGACCATCGAGTTCCTTCTTCAGATCGTCTGACCCAGACAACCGCTCCTTCAATTCTTTCCGGGCAGTCTCTAGCTCGGCGACCTTTTCTCTCTCCTTTCCAAGCGCTTCTTCCTTTTCCTTCAACTCCTTCTTTGCCTCTTCCAGACTGGCCTGCTCTTCAGCGCCTTTTCCCTTCGCTTCCTCTTCCGCCACCACCAGCCCGGTCATTGTCTCTTCCATCTGTTTGACCTTGTCGACCCTCTCGGCCAACTCCATTCTCAACTTCTCCCCATCTTCTTTCGCCTTCTCCAGATGTTCCTCGAGTTCCGATATCCTGCCCTGCTCTTCCTTCAGCTTTCCACCCTTCTCCTCCAGCTCTTCCAACAGTCTATTTGCCTCTTCCAGTGCGCTCCCTCTTGCTTCCAGCTCTCCCTGTGTGCCTCCTAGCTCTTCTTCTTTGACCGCCAGCTCTTTCCTCTTTTCTTCCAATTCCTGTTTCGCTTCTTCAAGCTCTTTCTCTTTGGACTCTAACGTCTTATCTTTGCTGGCTATATCCTCGGCGGAAATGGTGGTGCCGATCTTTTCTTCCAACTCTTCCACGCGCTTCTTCGTGCCCACTAAGGCTTGCTCCTTCTCATTCAGTTCTCCCTTCGCTTCTTCAAGCTCTTTCTCTTTGGCTGCCAGCTCCTTTTTCTTCTCCCCCAGTTCGTTTCCCTTTGCTTCCAATTCGTCTTCCTTCGCTTTCAGTGCTTTTTCCTTAGAGGCCGCATCCTCTTTGATGGTCTTTATCTCCTTGGTGGCACGGTCCGCCATCTCCTCCGGAGTCTTCACTTCCTCTTCCTTCTCACCTTCGGCAGAGCTCAACGCGAACAATTCCGTCTGTATCTTCTTCTGTGCCTTCATCCACTCCTCTGGACTGACCCCTCCCTCTTCCTCCTCTTTAGCAGGCTCCGGCTCTTCCACAACCACCGCCTTTTGCCTCGCTTCCAACTCTATCTCCAACAGTTTAGCCTTTTTCTCCCTATCAACGACCTTTGCTTCCCACTGGGCTATCCTCTGCTCCTTCGCCTTGAGATTCTGCTCCCTGACCTCCACGGCCTTCTTCTCGGAATCTCTCTTGGTTATTTCCTTCTGGAACTCGCCCAACCGTACCTCCAACTCCCGCTCCTTCTTCTTGAGCCCATCCTTGGTCTTGGCCAACGTGTCCTTGTGTATGCCCTCCATCTGTTTTATGCGGGATTCCCGCAGGGCTATGGTCTCCCGGGCCTTTTCCAAGAGCTCTATCTCCTTGTTGAGCCGCTGTCTCTTCTTATCGGCGGCTATCCCCTTCCTCTTCTTCAGTGCCTCCAACTCCTCTTTCTTGGAGGCTATGTTGTTCTCTGCCCTCTTCAGCGCCTCTCGCTGCTTCTGGGCCGCGATCTCCAGCGGAGCGGAAATGGACTCCAGTTGTTCGCTCCTCTCCTCCATCCTCTTCTTTTCCTCCGTCCCCTCCGATATAGCAACGGTCTCTGGGTCCAGCACCTCTGTCGCTCCACCCACCGCCTTGGCGAACACTTCAGTGGCGAGTTGCTGCTGGAGTTTATCCTCTGCAGTATCCTTCTTCTCAGTGACCTTCTGCCCCCATTCCAAGAGGCGACTGAGGAACTCTTCGTCATCTGCTGGCCCAGGTGCCTCATCGATCTGAAAAGCCAGTCCACACTTCGAGCAGGCTTCCGAATTCTCTGGCGTTGGGGTGCCACAATTGGGGCAGTTCTTTCCCGAGATAGTGTCCTCTAAGGATGCCCCACAGGACCCGCATACCGAGGTAGTGGCGGTTACTGGGGCTCTGCATGTAGAGCAGAACAAGCCCCCGTCAGGCAAAAGAATTCTGTATGCCATTATTAGCTTTGCAAGTAACCCGCTTAGGTCTTATAAACTTTTCAGGGTAGGATGTGGGCGTGTAGGTGCGGGTGTCGTATATGTGTGATACGTTGCTCCAGGCATAGGAGATTCATAGAGTCACATGACAGAATGGCGCCGATGCCGGCTTGTCTGGGCAAAAATATTAATGCTCTCCTTGTTTCAAGCCCCTTGGAGGAAAAAGTACATGAAAGGTGAGCTGCCAGAGAAAGTGTTGAATGTGGTATTGGAGACCCTGCCTGTGGAGTTCTCCGTGGTGGATGAGAACGAATGCGTCCTAGCATGGAACAAACATGATACCCGCATATTCAAGAGACCCGAGGCCGTATTGGGAAGGAACGTCCGTGACTGCCATCCCAAGAAGAGCATCCAGGTGGTCGAACGGATAATACAGGAGATGAAGGATGGGGAAAGAGACAAGGCCGCCTTTTGGATAGACCTGCCCATAGGCCCGGAGGGAGAGAAGCAGAAGGTGCTCATAGAATATTATGCACTCCGCGACCCTGATGGAAAATACCTGGGATGCCTGGAGGCAAGCCAGAACATAACGGGGCACAGGGATATCGTAGGACAGAAGCGGTTGTTGGATTGAACTCTGCCGGGGCCATGGTGGCCGCGAACAGACTGTTAACGACCAGCACCTGCACCGTCCCCATTGTGGGGCCTCTCACTGCCCTTTCTCCGCCCGGAGCTGGTCCAGTATCTCATGGGCATACCGGAGCTTTGGTATGACCACGTTTCCCCCCACTATCAG
>DAOVJP010000132.1 GCA_030673205.1 Thermoplasmata archaeon | reverse complement strand
TGCTTTGCATTTCTCTAGCAGTTTCTCGGTCGCATCCAGCATGGTCTCGTTCCCCATGTCCCCAAATGCGGTCAGAGCGTCTCCCAGGGTTCTTTCGGCCTCTTCCAGAAGACCCATCTTTAGCAGGGATCTTCCCCACATATATGCTACCATTCCCCCATGGGCCGTGTTCATCTCCTTGCCAAAGGCGTTGCTTGCCTCCCCATAATATTCCTTTGCTTCTTTCATTTCGTGGGTGGCTAGGCATATCAATGCCTTGACAAGACAGGCCCCCCCATATAGGTCTTCGCTCCGGACCTTGGAATGGCACGTCGATCCTCTCTCCAATAACAAAGAGGCTCCTTTTGTGTCGCCCGTTATGGCAAGTGTCCTGGCCATGTTGACCAGTGCCCTTTCTATCTTCTCGATATTTCCCGCTTCCTCGCCTAACCGGATGGCCGTTTCGTAGTCCTCTATGGCCCTATCGTATTCACCCATGAGTTCGAAATTGAACCCTCTGTCGTTGAACGCGGAGGAAAGATTCTGGAGGTCCCTATCTTTCTCCACCTCCTCCAGTAACGATATGGCTCGAGATAGGTGGTTGTGAGCCTCCCCGTGCTTGCCCAATTCCAATAGTAGTGAGCCAAAGCCTAGCTCTATTGGGGCTATCTCCCTGGGTGCTCCCACCTTCTCGGCTAGTTCTAGCGCGAGCGAGTATTCCTCGGTGGCGTTGAAATGGAACCCAAGCCTCCACCACATCGTGCCGAATGCCCTGTGTATTCTGAGGAGTTCTTCGGATCCCTCTATATCTGGTGTTTCCGGCAGGACTTTGCGATAGTAGCTGAAGGCATCGTTCAGATTCCCCAATCTTCCGTTAGTGGACATCATGGAGAGAAATACGTCCCGTCTCTCTTGAGCGAAGGATTGGTCCATAGGATAAAGAAGGGTCTCGGCCATGGCCAGTTCCTCCAGTGCAGAATGGTGCAATCCCCTGGCAGAATGTGTCCTGGCCCTCTCCAGATGCAAAGCTATCTCTCGCTTCCTATGTTCCAAGTCCATGTTGAACATATCTTGCCTGCACCATATATAATTGTTGCTATCGCCATCTTTATTATGGATGCTCACACGCCCCTTCAAACCGTTTTTCTGTCTCAAGATTGGGCGTTTCCCCACCCCGGGGCCTCCCATTCCATGTCAACTAGCGCACATCCTTCGATGCTCTCCAAGAGGCTGCGCTCGAAGATAGGCTGGTCCTTTGGACAGACAGGGGGACGATATGTCCTCATGACCAGCGGTATGACGGGTGAGTCATCAATTTCCTCTATGGGCATGAACGTGTAGCCGGTGCCTTCTTCCTCCACGTAGGCCATGGCCAACCTGAACCTATAATGTGTCATGTCACGGCCTCTCTGAAGGTCTTCTGAAGGCCGATATTCGTTCACGGAGTATATGCTCAACTGGTCCTCATATTCGAAGGTGAAACGCAGATATATCCTGGCTCCAGTGTCCTCTGTCGGGTCTTCCACGAGGGGTATGTACGGGTTCCCTTTGTGAAAGAGCACAGGTATCCCATACCCTTCGCCCAGTTCTGCTACCGGGATCTGCAGTCTCCCGGATGAAGAGATGTACCCGTCCAAGAACAACACCCTTTCGCTTTCGTGCGCTATCTCCGTCTTCCATCTCCTGTCCGCCGGTATGATGTATCCAACGTCGGGTCCTCCAGTGTTATATGCGAACACCGTCGGTCCCACGAGTAGAACAATACATGCCAATGCCAATCCAAGTGGAACGATCTTTTTAGTGGTTTTCATATCATCACCGAGAATAGAATATTTCCGACAACGTTCTCAAGGATTGTTTCAAGAAAGCTGAAACAAAATTTAAATACTAAAAGTCCGGCCAGTACTATGTTGCCCCCTCACGCCCAGTGGGCCCGGGAAGAAGTGGGGTATTCCCGGGCCTTGTGTGTGGTTGGGGGTTGTTCTTGGGGGAGGAGGTTTTTTTCTCAGCGTGATGATTATTTACAGAGAGCAGATGGTATATAAGCGAGGCGATGTGGGTACCTTTATTGAAAATCCCTACTGAGAATCGTCATCGAGAACAAAAGGGAATATCGCAGGCTATGACAGGAAAAATAGATGTTGAGATAGGAAGAGGACAATAAGTGCCCCCTCGGCCCGATGGAGAGAGCGGAGAGACCCTCTCCGGGCCAGGGAGGCTGGTCGGCCTATATGCGTAATCGCGATGTTTTTCCGCTTTCTACAGGATGAGAGGAGGAAGTAGATAACAGGGGGGTCGTGACTATCTCATATTGATACTGTCCCCAAGACCACTCAATGCCCAGCGATTTTGGCATGAGGAGGGGGCGGAGAGAGAAAAAAAGGCAGGAAGGGGAAATGCACAGCCCCCGGGGTTTCTCTAGCCAAAAGAAGAAGCGCCTCGACCAAACGCCTCTTCCGGAAAGGAGATGTCCTGGCTATCCAGGTCCCATATGAGATCCGCTCTTCTAAGCGCCTCTTCCGCCCTCATCTCTTCCGCTATCGTGGAATATGCTACGTGGGCCAGGAGGACCATGACCGCCCAGAGGCCCAGCATGATGTCGTTCGTGGTGAGGTACGTCCCTTGGAACACCTGGGCCGCACCGGGGCTAGGGACGATGAAGGGGGCGTTGGAGAATGGGAATAAAGGATGGAATATCCCTCCTGTCCACATATCTGCAGATAGGTGTCCTAGACCCACAACGGCCCACAGGAGCCCGATCTTACGGATCAATGACATGAAGGTGGTGGGTCGGGGAATGGAGGCGGTCACGAAGAGCAGAATAGGTATAGAGAAGGCCATGGTCACATTGTGAAGATAGTGCATTCCAGATGAAGGAAGGAAGAGATGGTCGATATCTATGATCCCTTGAAGGACCGCGCAGATGGCTATGATCTCCCAATCCTTTCTCCCTGCCTTGGCACCGCCTGTGACCATATAACCTGCGGCTATGGAGATACCAAGATGTACCAGCGGATGAGGCATAGAACACTAAGTCTCGTTCTTCACTTATAGGGGATGCGCCTCCTATCTCCATACTGATTTCTACGCATGAGATTCGAGGGGTGAGTCTCATCGAATGAAAATCAATATGGATGCGTGGCGGATAGCGGTTAAATAGGTCGGGGAGCACATGTTCTTATGGTGAATGACATGAACGCCCCCCCTTCCCCCTTCCCTGCTCCCGCCTCTCCGAGAGAAAGACACCCTGTCATCGAGCGTACGGGCGCATATCTGGGCTTCATATCCGTCATAGGCATCAAGGTGTTCATGGACGGAATGTCCAGCTCTCCTGAAGTGACACAGCACTTCGTCTATTTCCTCCTGGCGATGGGCGTGGCGGCGGTCTTGGGCACCATGTCCATTTTCCTTGTGGGAGATTACTCCTTCAAGGCGAAAGACACCGAGCGGCTAGTGTATGTCGGCGAGGCTCGTCGATACTCGAATAGGGTAAGGGGGGTAGTATCCGGCGGCCTTTCCACATGGTCCCTTCCATCCTCTGCTCCTTCCGCCCCCTCTTCTTGTTATCAATAACGATAATGGCCTCTCCTTCGGTTATAAAGAGGAAAGAACAATGGTCGTTGTATCCATAACATCCGCGCGGCGGAAAGAAGGGGATCCATATGGTTGATATAAAGGCGGAAGATGTGTCGAATGGCGGAGTGCCGAGCACTATAACTCGGTTTTTCGAGAACACAGGGGGCCACTCGTTGATAATACGTGGAGCCGCAGGCACCGGAAAGTCGACTCTAGCTCTGGAGATATTGAGTCTATTTGGAGGGCTAGAGAAGGGAAAGTACATCTCCTCTCGGACCTCGGATGAGATGTTGAAGAACCAATTTCCTTGGATGTTCTCGCCCGGAGGAATGGAAGGACAGCACCCCTTCACCCGCGATAGCTTGAACAAACTGGAGGGGCTGGTCCAGGATGGCATGATAGACAGCGAGGGCGTGGAAGAGCGTTTCCCTCCGCAGGTGGAAGGAAACTCCGTGATGATAGAGATCGGCGAGGATCTGCCGGAAATGGAGGAGGCGTATGCGTTCGTGGAGAGCGTTCATCCTCAGAAGAGCCTCTTGGTATTCGACAGCGTGGATGGTCTTTCGGAGAGATACGGGATGAGCAAGGAGCGCCTGATGCATACTATCCAGCATGACCTTGTGGAAGGAAATCAGGCGAATGTCGTGTTCATCCTTGAGCGGAGCGGTTCCTCCCCTCTCGACTACCTCGGGGACGGGGTCATAGAACTCTCCTTCGACATTCTTGAGGGGCGCATCGTCCGGTATCTCCGGTTTGAGAAGATGAGGGGAATGTCGCTGGGCAACCCGAAACGTTCCTTCACCCTGCTGGGAGGGAGGCTTTTCTCGCCGGAACCCGTGGTCGAGAGTCAGCTTCCCCTGCAAAGGTCTCTTTCTATGGGGGAGGATACAACAGTGCCCGCTGGGCATTTTTCCTTGAATGAACAGCTCTTCTCCTTCCTGTCTTCCGGTGATTTTCCCAATGGCGGGATACACCTGATAATGAGCAAGGGGTCTTCCGAGCTTCTGGCAACAGCCGTAGAAACGCATCTGGTGGCCTCCTCCCTCGACAGAGGTTGGGGCGTGGCATGGGTCCCATCCAGGCGAAGCAGTATCAAGCCCGAAGAGCGACTACCATCCTCTGCCGTGTCCAATATGGATGAGAGCCATCTCAGGATATTTGAGGTTCCGATCACCTCCCCCTCTCCTTTCACAGCCCCACTGATCGGGAACGACATATATAGCGAGATGGGACCGTCGAAGCTCTCGGATTATCTGCCCCAGATCAAGGGGCCCTACGTGTACATCCTAGATATCCCCCAGCTCACCACAGTCATAGCACGTGGTGAGGGAAAGATCGCGAAGAGCCAACTATCCTTTTTCCTGTCTGTGCTGGCCACAGGAGGGAACAATGTGTTCTGTCTTGTCGCCGACGCCTCTCCATTCGTGGAGATCATAAAGGAACACGCCCGGACGGAGATCCATATGGATAGAAGACATGGGAACTTCCTGTTGCACGGAGAGAAGCCCTTCACCCCCTCTT
>DAOVJP010000291.1 GCA_030673205.1 Thermoplasmata archaeon | reverse complement strand
GGGAAAGGCCACGAAGGCTGGGATTATTGTCACGGCGCCTATGGCCGCCCCCAGGAACGCGCTGAGAATGGGGTCCGTGCCTCCGAGTGTGGATGTTATCATATTGTGTGGCACTATCGAGAAGAACAATCCCACCAGGGCAAGTATGCCTATTATCTCTCCCGCCATGTCTATGAAGCGGCCCTTTGCTATTTTCAATCCCAGAACTGTCTTGTCCCTGTCCTTTTTCAGGGACCAGGCCAGTATGATGAGCGTGGCGGATATCAACAGGATGGTATCTATTCCCATTTTTTCACCTCAGATATTACACAACGTAATATTACGTTTCGTAGTATTTATGCCTTTCCCAAAAACCCTATAACCTCACTGAACTATTACCAAAAACATGCAGAAGAACGTACCCCACGATCTGCTGACCTATCTCATACTAGAAAAGATGGGGAAAGGGCCTAGCTATGGATATGCCATAATCAAGATGCTAGAGGAGATGTCTGGGGGGAACTGGAAGATAAGCTACGGCACCCTCTACGGCGCTCTGGACCGCATGAAGAAGAAAGGGTTCATAACCCCTGTTGAAGGCGACCGGTCCGATAGGAAGTATTTCGAACTCACGGATGAGGGGAGGACATATATGATGTCGAGGAAGGAAGAGATGAAGAACATGGGCATGCGCTCCCGCGAGACCATTATCGGGTTCCTCCACGTCTATGAACAGGTGCATGGGAAGGAGCGTTTCAAGGAGCTTCTCGATTCCATTGACAGGGAGTTCAGGTGAATCCTTGCCCATCTCCGACCTGCCTAGTCTCACACCGATTCTTTTGGCAACTTTGGGACAAAACGCTTTTAACCAACCCCTTCTATCCCCGTGAGAGCGGAGGTTTCGTAGTAGATGTTCAAAGATTCCATCCCCGGCCTCGACAAAGTGTTCAAGACAGACATAAGCGCCCCGAAGGTGGTGTTAGTCACTGGCCCCCCGGGTTCCATGAAAACAAGCTTCTGCTACACGCTCATGTCAAAATATCTGGAGAAGCAGGGGGAGTTCGGGCTCTATACAACACTGGAAGAGACGGTGTCCAGCCATCTCAAGAACATGGAGAGTCTCGGAATAAAACTGTCCTTGAACATGCAGGTCTCGGACCTCACTGACATCCGGGAGGTGGACAGCCTCATATCGGAAGGGGGTAGCACGGATTACGCGATGTTCCTTGAAAAGATGATCCGGCATTTCAAGAAGACCAGGGGAGACAAGTTCACCGTGTTTGCTCTCGATTCTCTGGGAGCCCTGTACTCGCTGATGGAGGATCAGGAGGGGATGCGGAAGAAGATGTTCGCCTTCTTCAAGATGCTCCGCGACCTCAATCTCATGACCTTTGTGATAATGGAGCGCTCTATCAGCGGCGATTCCCAGCTCTTGGGTAACGAAGGCTTCCTTGCCGATGGCATAATAATGCTAGGATTGGATCGGAGCCGTGGAAAGCTTGTCAGATATATTCAAGTGGAGAAGATGAGGGCATGCAGCCACAGTATGGAGAGACACGCTATAGACGTGAAAGACGGCGGCATATCTGTATTGGGCCCCATCTTTGATGGATGAATGTTAGAGGACAACGAAAGAAACCTTTAACTATTGAAAGAGGATACGGATGAATGTGTAAGGACAGGGGGAATCCTGTTGGCAGATGACAACATAATGAACACGATGCAGACCTTCATCGAACAGGTGAAGCAGAAAGAGCAGGTGGCGAACGAGAAGCTTGAGCAGCTCAACCAGCGTGAGGCGGAGATAAGTTCTAGAGAAGAATCGATCACCTCTCGTGAGCAGGACGTTTCTAATCGAGAGGGCTCTCTGGCCGAGAAAGAGACTGGCCTCAACGAAAAAGAAACCGACCTAACTAATCGCGAATCCAGCCTCTCCACGAAAGAACAAGAAGCCAATCAGATCAAGGAGCAAGTGGAGCGTGAGAGGCAGAACCTCCAATCTGAGCAGGCGAACTTCGAGGGTACGAAGAATGCCATCATGGAAAAGGAGAACGGCTTCGAGGAGCGCGAGAGAGCGATCAATGAGAAGCAGCAGAGCATCATGTCTCGCGAGGAGGATATGAATCGCCGCGAGGGAGAATCGCAAGAACTGCTTTCCAAATTGTCCGAGGCTACACAGAGCCTTTCTGGAAAGGATGAAGAGGTTGCTTCTGTCGCATCTGAGATGAGACAGACTCTGGAAAGCCTCTCGACCAAGGAGAGGGAGATAGCGGAGAAGGAGGGTATGATATCTCAACTCGCCAATGAGCTTTCTGAAGAGAAGAGAAAGGCCGTTGAGTTGGTAGAGAAAGTGATGGAGCGCGAGAGGTCTCTCATATCCCAGGAAGAAGAGCTAAGGTCCAAGGCTGAGGCGTTGGCCTCCATGCCTCCACCTGTAGCGCCTGCGTCTGCCGAAGAGGCTCCTAGTGAGGAGGCTCCTAGTGAGGAAACTCCTGCTGAGGATGTGCCTGCCGAAGAGGCTCCTAGTGAAGAGGCTCCTAGTGAAGAGGCTCCTAGTGAGGAGACTCCTGCTGAGGAGGCTCCTAGTGAAGAGGCTCCTAGTGAAGAGACTCCTAGTGAAGAGGCTCCTAGTGAAGAGACTCCTAGTGAAGAGGCTCC
>DAOVJP010000234.1 GCA_030673205.1 Thermoplasmata archaeon | reverse complement strand
CAGAGGACCAGGGACGAGAACACCGAGGTGGCTGCCTCTAGGCTGCTGGACAAGTATCCAACACCTCGCAGACTGGCCCGGGCCGACCCCTCCGCGGTGGAGGAGCTTATACGGTCCGCAGGCTTCTACCGTGCGAAGACGAAGGCCGTGATATCCGTTTCCGCCATACTGGAAACGGAATATGGTGGGAAGGTGCCGGATGACATGGAGCGGCTGCTACTCCTGCCCTCTGTTGGACGAAAGACAGCGAATTGTGTTCTGGTATACGGGTTCGACAAGGACGCCCTCCCTGTGGACACCCACGTACACAGGATAAGCAACCGCCTGGGCTGGGCGAACACCAAAATGCCCGATGACACAGAGGTCGTGTTGAGAAAAGCGCTGCCCAGGGCGTATTGGAAAGAGATCAATTCCCTTCTCATAGACTTCGGCAGAAGGACCTGCCTTCCCAGAAACCCCCGATGTGGCCTGTGCCCTATTGCCAATATATGCCCCAGTAGCACGTTACAGGAGGAAAAAAGATGAAACAACCTATGCTAGATCCGTGGAAATCCCCCGTGTCATACAAAGCCCAGGACATGGCTACCCTGCTGCGCAGAGCCATGGACAAGCTCGGCTGGGAGTATGAGAGAGAAGGGGGCGAGATGGTATACGACAAGATCATGGTCATAATGCCCATGATGCGCGTTGCCCACATCTATCGATTCGTGGTAGGGAAGCCGCTGGAAATAACCATAGACACCTACGACACCCGCCCCACTCACAGCTCGTACATCCCCTGGATGGTCATAAAGGGCATGGAACACACGGATATCCTGGAGGTCAAGCGACTAACGGACCTAGTGCTTACTCAACTGCCCAGGCCCCCATGGATATTCACCACCACACAACGGGTCAACCACGGATATCTAATGCCTGAGTTCAACAAGGCCAAGAGAGCCTGGAAACTGCTGGGCTACGATTCCTTCAAGAAGTGGAAGGCGGATAAACCTGCTAAGCCTCGCAAGGAAAAACGGGAGCGCTAGGCCACCATTGGCATATTGCCCCCATCGTGTTATATGGGTGCTCTTCCACCTAGGCACACATATGTCCTTTCATTCTATGTGAACCTGCTCTTGACATATGGACGCGCCCTCTCATTCTATGTGAACATGAAATAGAGGGCCACTACCGTACCCATGAGAGCCTCTCCGATTATCAGCCCTGTGGCTATCATATATGTGTCCAGGGTCTTGAGTGTTTTCTGTTTCTCCGTCCAATTCTCCTTCTTTGCCATGGGCTCCAGGCGGTTCTTCTCCCACCACTCACGCAGAGCACCGCCCACGACCACGGGGAGCATGAGCCACAATGGGAAGTACATGCCCAAGCCAAAGGCCGTGCCCATTCCGGTGGTCAGTTCTGCAACGATACCCAGAAGGATACCGATGAACAAAAAAGATCCGATCATGGCCATGTTCGAGCCGCCGAGGAAGGTCTGGACGATGGTGGCGAAGGCGTTTGCCTGGGGCGCCTCCAAAGACAACTTACCCTCAACAAGAAGTTGGCTGAACATGACCGCACCCAACAATGCGGCTATGGCCCCGGGGATGATGCCCCATAATTCGCCTTTCATCAGGTGATATGGACGGTTGCCCACATACAACCCTGATTTGAAATCCCATATAATATCGCCGGCCATGGATATGGCGCCAGCGAAGGTTGTCGTACCTATTATGGCCAGTATGGCGGTGGTCTCTCTGGGAAGACCGAAGACCATGAACAACCCCACCATCATTATGAGAACTATGAAAGATGTGCCGGAAACGGGCTGGGTGCCCGTTTCTCCCATGACCTTCACCGCTATGGCCCCTAAAAGGAAAGTGGTGATCACAAGGACGAAAGCGAATATGGCGGCTACGTAGATGGGTGTGTGGCCAATGGTCACTCCGTTCTCCACATTGGGTATGCCCCACCAGAATAGGAAAGTGCAGGAGAGGAAGGTGAATATCATCATGAACAATATGTGGGTGGACGGCCACTCGTACCATCCCTTTCCCTCTATGTAGCCACCCTTTGTTTCGCCGCTGAATGATTTCTTCACATCCGCAAAGGCGGTTTTGAACGTGGGGGCCATCTTCAACAGACTGAATATGCCGCCGCCCAAGATAGCTCCCACGGCAATTGGTCTTGCCACCTTCGCGAACGCCAGATAGGAGGGGGGTACAGTTAACAGTGCTGGGTCGAGGGGGTTCATGTATATGCCCATGCCCGCATGGAATATCGGCACTTGGAGGCCGACCACCATGGGGACCACTACGAACCAGCTCACGAAGGTACTGAAGTTCACAAGGAAGGCTACGCGGAGCTTCATGAACCATCCTACGCCTATCTGGATGGGGATCATGCCGAAACCCAAGTGCGTATATTTCGCGGAGTGTGTGAGGTGCTCCATTGCGCCATAATTGGCAGGGGAGTCGAATGCATAGTATGGCTCTATGATGCTTCCTTTATCGTAGATGTAGGAATTCTTGAACATGACATCCATTGCCGAGGCCGATGGGTAGACGATCTCCCCGGTCACAGCATCCTGTGTGGCGTAATCATGGAAATAGGCATAGCTCTCATCCATTTTGGTGATCGGAAAGTCCCTGAGGGCCGTGAATATCATGGTGAGACCTGTCCACTTGAACACCTGCCGGAGGGACTTCTTCGCCTGGGCAGTATTGCCTGTGACCGATAGGTCGTTGGCGATCTCCATGAGCTGAAGGTTCGGCTCGTATCCGGGAACGTGGAGCGGATCTTCAACCAGCCATATCTTACGTAATATGATGAAATAGAGTGTTCCTAACATACCTGTTATGATGGTCGTCACCATGGCCACTATCATTATTGATGGGTGGTTGTTTATGGTGGACATGTGGACGATGGTGTCGCCGCCCGCTACGGCGTATACCGGGACGCCATCCGCCCCCAGATACGCATCGGTCAGCAGATACAGCGCGGGAAATGTGAAAATGAACCCTGTGCCGACATAAGTGGCTCCCGTACACGCTCCGGCAGCGATATTGATCTCTGCGGGTTTCCACCTGGCCCCTGCGCCCAATAGGTACATGATATACCAGCCGCCGCTGATGGCCAGACCCACCTTCAGCCCCACATATTCGGTGATGACCGCAAAAACGGTACCCAGCAATATTCCGAAAATGACCCTGCCCCAGTTCCACTGGGTTATGGTGAAGCCATCCTCCCTGTTCTTCTCTTCGAAATATTCTTCCAT
>DAOVJP010000329.1 GCA_030673205.1 Thermoplasmata archaeon | reverse complement strand
TCTATCTTCACCATTCGTGGAACGAAGATATCATCATCATGCCCAAGACCGTTATGGCCAAGGCGAAGATAGGCTTTTCGGTGGTTGGCAGATATGGAAGGAACGGCAGGAAGGAGGAGACGAGAAGAGAGCTGTATAGGGCGGAGAGGCAATGGACGGCGAATGCTAAGACCAGCGCACACCAAATGCCACAGAGGCGTACATGTACGCCAACATACTTATATGGGTTTTGGTGTGATACCAAAGTATTGTGGAGCGTGACCAAAATGAAAGTGGACCTGAAGAATGTGCTGTATGTCTCCGAGACCGTGGTTACCGTCAGGGGGGCCAGGAGAAGGACCACGGTCCCTGCCAAGATAATGGAATCCTGCGGTATCAGCGGAGGGGACACGCTCAGATGGGCTCTCTTGGAAGATGGGACCCTGCTGATCACTCCGATGAAGAAGAGGTGAACCGTTGGACCCGCTGCTCATCATATCCCTCATCGCCCTCCTAGCCTTCATATGCGAGTTCGTTGACAGCACCCTGGGAATGGGATATGGGACGACCCTCGCCCCCCTCTTGATAATGTTCGGATACGAGCCGTTGGCCATAGTCCCCGCCATTCTATTGTCCGAAGCACTCACCGGCTTTTTCGCCGCCTTCGCCCACCATGGCGTGGGCAATGTGAACTTCAATCGTGACGGGAAAGAACTGCGGATCGCCATCACCCTCGGCGCATGTAGCGTATTCGGTGTCGTGGCATCCGTTCTCCTGGCCATATCCCTCCCAAAATCCTTCATAACGTTCTACATCGGGTTCATCGTGCTGTTGATGGGCATCCTTATCCTGTGGAAGCGCAGGAAGGTCAAGCGGTTCTCCTGGCCAAAGATCATTGGCATAGGGACATGGGCATCCTTCAACAAGGGGATGTCCGGGGGCGGGTACGGGCCATTGGTGACCTCGGGACAGATATTGTCCGGGGTCGAAACGAAGAAGTCCATCGCCATAACCTCATTGAGCGAGGGAATAACATCCGTGGCCGGATTCGTGGTATACCTCATACTGGGAATAAGTCTGGCGCATGAACTGGTCATTCCATTGGTGATCGGCGCCATGCTCTCCGTTCCCTTCTCCGCCCTAGCGGTCAAGCGGGTGAGAGAAAAGAAGTTGTTGGTGGGCATAGGCGCTGCGACACTCGTGCTCGGAATATTCACCCTCCTGAAGGCATCGGGCATGCTGTAGTTCATCTATGTGGACAGGGAGTGAAGAGCGCTAGATATGCAGGGCGATAAGAGTGGATACGTAGGGAAGGACATGGGCAAGATATCGAGATAAACATTTATAGCCTCCACAAGATACCCGAGAGCATGTATGCGGTCATAGCTGGAGCTGGAGAGGTCGGCACCCAGATCGCCCGCTCCCTCTACGAGGATGGCTACAACCTCGCCATAATAGAGAAGGAGGACAGGGCGGCCAATGATGCAGAGAGCCTCGATGCCCTTATCATTCGGGGCAGTGCGGCCAGCCCTAAGAAATTGAAGGAGGCGGGGATAGAGACCGCCGATCTTTTCATCGCCGTTACGGGCTCTGACGAAGCGAATATAATAGGATGCGCGCTGGCAAAGGCCAAAGGCGCCCGCACCATAGCACGGATAAACAGTTATGAATACATAGACGAGCCGATGAGCGACAAGCTGGGAAGCCTGGGGATAGATGTTGCCGTATGCCCGGAACTCGTGGCCGCCACCAAACTATCGCGGATGATGACCCTCCCCTCCCTCATGGACGTGGATGTTCTCTCCCATGGGAGGATACAGGTCGTCGAGAGCCGCGTCAAGAAGTTCTCCAGGATCGCAGGTAAACAGATAAAGGACATACCCCTTCCTGAACGCTGTAATATCGTAGCTCTGTTCAGAGGAGGGGAAGTGGTCATACCCTATGGGGATGACCGCCTCCATATCGGCGACCGGATCATTCTCATCGTCAGCAATCCCCAGAGCCTCATTGAGATAGAGAGCCTGATAACTCCTCTGGTCAAAGGGAGCGAAGAACGGCCTTCCCAGGGAGTTGAGAGGGTGATGATCGTCGGAGGGAGCAGAATAGGTGTCCAGCTCGCCAAATTCCTGGAGAGAAGGACAAAGGTGACCCTTATAGACCGTAACGAGGAAAAGTGCAGGAGAGCAAGCGAGGAACTGGGCAACACCTTGGTCATACAGGGGAGCGGCACGGATGAAGAGATATTGAGGGACGAGGGAGTGGATATCGTGGATGCATTCGTGGCCGCCACCCACCACGAGGATACGAATATCCTCTCCTCGCTCCTG
>DAOVJP010000201.1 GCA_030673205.1 Thermoplasmata archaeon | reverse complement strand
TCGCGCCTTTTTTGGCCACCAAACCCAGTGGTATCATCGAGGCCAGTCGGCTCTGCTTCTGCTCTTTCGGGTTGAATGTCTGCTGGATGCGTCGCATGACATAGTTCGCTGTAATGTTCACCGCGAGGATTATGAGGAGCAATATCACGCCAAGGACAAAGAGGGCGCTCTGATGGATGCCGGTGGCCTCTCCCATCTCTATCCCTATAGCTCCGGTTATGGGCATGACAGTGGAGGTCTGGCCGAAGAACGCACCCGGTATCTGGGCGACGTTCCCTGTTACCATCATCACGGCCATGGTCTCGCCTATAGCCCGCCCCATGCCCAGAATTACCGCGGCGGTTATGCCTGAGAGAGATGCGGGCAGTATTACTTTTCTTATTGTTTGCCAACGGGTGGCGCCCAGAGCCAGCGAGGCCTCCTTGTATTCCCTGGGCACGGAACTTATGGCATCCTCCGAGACACTGACTATCGTTGGCAGGGCCATTATCCCCAATATGAGGGAGCCGACCACCCACCCCTTTCCCGTGTCCAATGCCAGGGTCACTCTGAACCAGTCCACCAGGATCAGCATCCCAAACAGTCCATAGACTATGGACGGTATTCCGGCCAGTATCTCAACCAGATATTTCAGGGTGAAGCGGACCCGTGGCGGAGCGAGTTCGGAAATGAAGATAGCGCTGGCTATTCCCAGAGGAACTGCTATGAGTATCGCTCCAACAGTGATCAGGAGAGTGGCCAGGATAAGAGGGATCGTTCCATAGCTCTCCGGCCCCCTTGCCCCCGTTGGATCCCATCCGTCTCCGGAGAAGAATCCATCAAGGCCAACGGAATCCAGTGCTAACGTACCGCTTTGGAATAGGAATATGAGTATGAAAAAAACAGCAACCACTGCTACGATGGCACAGATGAAAAGAACGGACCTAACGCTCCTATCGGCGAAATGCCGTCGTCTAAGCGTTCTCATATGTTCTTCTTTTTCCATTCTACTTTCTCCTAGCCATTAAATATAGGGTGTAGGAAAGGGGTTGAAATTCCAGAAACCTATATCTAGGTTATTGGGACGAATCCCTCCTCTTCCACTATCTGCTGGCCCGCGGGGCTCTTGATGTATGCTAAGAATTCCTTGGCAAGTCCGGTTGGCTCGCCATTGGTGAACATGTTGAGGTTCCTGGAGATCGGGTAGGCATCGTTCTGGACGTTGGCAACGCTTGGGGCGACATAGGTGATCCCATCTTCAGAGACCTCCACGCCCTTGACCTCGTCATCGACATACCCAAGGCCGACGTATCCTATGGCTGCGGGGTTGTTCATCACGGTGTCATGTACTTCGCCATTTGCGGCGGCCTGCTGCATGGTGGCTACCACGGCTTCGTCGTCCATGACCAGGTCATCGAACGTGGCCCTGGTCCCGGATGCACTGTCCCTGCCGACAACAATAATATTTGTGTCCGCCCCTCCGACCTGTTTCCAGTTGGTGTATGTACCATTGTATATGCCCTTGACCTGTTCGATGGTAAGTTGGGCGATGGCATTGCTCGGGTTGACGATGACGGCTATCCCGTCCTTTGCGATCACATGCTGGATCAGACCAGGGTAGTCTGTCCCTTCGGTACTCTTGAGTTCTCTGGAGGCCATACCTATATCCGCGGTTCCATCCCCTGCGCCTCTTACGCCTACGCTTGATCCTCCACCACTTACCTGGATGGTGGCAGAGGGATGCTCGGCCATATAATCCTCGGCTGCCGCAGCAGCAAGGGGAAGTACCGTGGTGGATCCCATCACGGTTATCGTTTCAGTCTCCTCTCCGCCGAACCAACCCATCATGAAGCCTGCTCCAACGAGGACTACGATGGCCAGTACGGCAACGACCCCCATTAGTACGGGGGCGACTCCTGCCTTATTCTTTAGCATTGTTCTTATCACCATAGAGTTGGAGGGGGGGGCAATATATATCCATTTTCGAAATAGACTATATCGCACTATACCAAATATATGGCATATTGTGTTCTATATAGAAATTTAGAATGCTATAGAAAAGCTTATCTGATATGCTCCGTTAGGCATTGTTGGTGTAAGTATGGAGATACGCAAAGTTCAGATGACCGGGGGCTCTTCGTTCATAATAACCCTGCCAAAGGAATGGACAAAGGCTCAGAACATCAAGAAGAACGAGCCTCTCGGGCTGGTGCTGCAGCAGGATGGCACACTGCTGATAACACCCAAGATAACCGGGGAGCAGACCCACAGAAAGAAGGTTCTCCACATAGATGATATAGACGACCAGGACTACTTCTTCCGCCTGTTGGTCAGTTCCTATGTGATGGGCTATTCTGAGATAGAGGTAAAGTCCGGCAGTGCCGTCGCCCCCTGGGCCCTTGACATCATCAGGAACTTCGTCCAGGTGGCCGTGGGACCGGAGATAGTGGAGGAGACGGACAGGTTCGTGGTGATAAAGGACCTCTTGAGTCCCACAGAGATGCCCTTCGACAAGACCATCAGGAGGATGCACAACCTTGCCAGGAATATGCATCAGGAGGCGATACAGGCCCTCTTAAAGAACGATGAGAGCCTGGCAAAGAGGGTGGTGACCACGGACACGGAGGTGGACCGCCTGAACTGGCTCGTGTTCCACCAGTACAACATAGTATCGCGGGATGCAAACCTCATAGCGAAGATGGGGATGACAATAGAGGATGCGAACTTCTACTTCCTGGTGAGCAGACTCATAGAGCGCATAGCGGACCACGCGTCCAGGATAGCAAAGAACTCGATTAGGATAAATAAGCCCTCCAAAGAGATGAAAGACGATATATCCCGTGCCAGCGAGGCGGCGATAGAGTTGCTCAACGGAAGCCTTGGAGCATGGTTCAAGAAGGACCCCATGGAAGCGAATAACGTCCTGGGAAGAGTGACCCCTCTTGTGGACGAGTGCCGGAACATATCGGACGCCGCCAGGGAAAAGACGACGGCTAAAGGCATCCCGGCGGCCTATATCGCAGAGAGCATAAGGAGGACAGGCGAATACTCTGGCGACATAGCCGAAATAGCGATGAACTACCTCATCAAAGAAGTGTAAGCCTATCCCACATCATCCACACTCGCCTCTGCCAGGAACCCGTTCCTGTACTCATTCACTGTATCGTCCACGGTCCCCACGGCCCCCATGTAGACGCGGATGCTGCAATTCCACAACAATTCCAGATATCCCGGTCCTATGGAGCTTACCACCAGCACCGACACACCTGCGGACATGAGCCTGGCCGGGAGCGCTGCGTCCCCCTGGCCATAGTTCTGTATTATCTCCACGCCCTTTGTGCCGTCCGGGTGAATGGTTATCACGGTGAAGCAAGGGGCGTCGGCGAAGCCTGAGAAAACATGGGCCATGGTGCCCCCTGGAAGCAGGCTGGGAACGCATATTTTCATGTGCGCTTCTCCTCCTCTGCCCCCTCCTGTCTCTCCCCCTGGATCTCCTTGCTGTCCTGTATCTTCTCCTTGTCCCCCTCCATCTTCTCGTGCTCCAACCTCTCCTTATGCTCCAACCTCTCCCCCAGCCTCTTCCTTATCTCCTCGACCGAGGGACGCTTCTCGGCCCCTCCTGTGATATCGTTCAATATCTCCATGATCTTCTTAGC
>DAOVJP010000026.1 GCA_030673205.1 Thermoplasmata archaeon | reverse complement strand
GATGGTCCCTCCCCTCATCCTCCTCCCGACACCTATCCCCGCATTCCCATCCACTATGAGCACGCCTCCCGCCATGCCAGCGCCAGCATCGTTCCCAGTTTCTCCCGTGATTATGATGGTCCCATCTTGCAGGCATACTCCTGCACCCTCCCCTGTATCTCCCTCGATGAAGAGCTCTCCCCCGGTCATGGTGCTCCCGACATATCTCTCCGCCCTTCCTATGAGGCGTATCTTGCCCCGTTGGTTCAACGCGGCGAAAAAGTCCCCCGCAGTCCCTTCCACGGTGATCTTCGCCTCCTCCTCCACTCCGACGCAGATGGAATGGTGGCCTTTGACGCCGCCGACACGAACTGCCTTGTTCACCTCAAGCTGGCGTCTCAGTACGATGTTTATGTCTCTAGAAGTGTATACTTTAGGCACGATTATCGGTGTTACATAGACAAAAATGGATATAAATAGTTGTGGGTAAGCTGCGAAGCAGACGTGCCTCGCCCCTCCGCAACCCTTTTCTTCCCTTCCTCCCTCCTCCCCCCATGCTCTTGGGGAAATATGGGGAGATAGCGCTCAAATCGGCATCTGTCCGTCGCAGGTTCGAACGCCAGCTCATACACAATATAGAGAATGCGCTCATGAGCCATAGGGTAGAGGCCTCTGTGGAGGAGGATAGGGGGGTTCTGTACATCCGGACGAACCACACCGAGAAGGTGGAAGAGGTGTTGGCGCATACCTTTGGTGTCATATACTATTCAGAGGCAACGGAGACCTCCAGCAGATGGGAGGACATAGAGCCGGAAGCGGCCCGCCTCGCCTCTTCCTTTCCTCCGCAGACGAGCTTTGCGGTCCGGTGCAAACGCGCCGGGACACACCCGTACACCAGCATGGAACTGGCGGCCCGTCTCGGCGAGGTCATATTGGAGGCATACCCGGAAAAGGAGTTCCAAGTGGATCTCATGGACCCGGATAACACGTTGTGGGCGGAGGTGAGGAACGACAAATGCCACATGTATGTGGAGAAGAAGAGGGGACCGGGAGGCATGCCCGTATGCACCCAGGGACGCGCTCTGCTGTCGGTCCCCCGGGGAATGGAGGATGAGGCTGCGGTGGCCGGGTGGTCGGTAATGAAGAGGGGCGTGCGCTTGTTCGTGATGCCCGAGGAAGGAGCGGAGGACATCGTTCCACGCCTGCGGCCATGGGGAGGGCCCGAACGATCCGTTAGAGGGGAAGGATCGCTCCAGGAGATATTGAGGGGCACGGGTTCAAGGGCATTGGTGTTGGTGGACAGGGAGCCAGAGGAGATGGACCTGGAGCCTCCATTGGCAGTGTTGTACCCTCTCGCAGGCATGGAAGAGGAGAGATATGAAAGGATAATCGCGTTCATCAACGGGGGCTAGCACGGGCACAACCGGAAGATTTTTCTATTCTGGTCATTTTTCCGATGTTTCTATTCCAAATAAATATTATTGATATTCCGACATATAAAAGATTATATAGTAGAAGTGTATCGGTAGGCTCATATGGGTGGTCTTAGGACCTTCATAAACGATAGGAGATGAATAATATGCCTAACGACAACGCAGACAACGGTGCCGACCACGCGAACGAGAACTCCGCTCACTTCGAGCCTGAGATAGTCGTGAAGTACGGTATCTTCATCGACTCCCCCCAGTGCAAATAAGCACATGGGAATTCGATGATAAAACCCCTTTCCTGTTCCTTTTCTATTTCATGTTTCAGAATAGGATAGCTTTTGATCCGTTAGTCTGATCCAGGGTGGAAGATATTCATGGGGGGGGGCGGCACAAGTCTATGGTCTGCACAGAGGGGGGGGCATTTACATGTGAAAGAAGCTTTTATATAGTAGAAGTGTATCGGCAGCATTATATGGGAGGTCTTAGGACCTTCAATAGGAGATGAATAATATGCCTAACGACAACGCAGACAACGGTGCCGACCACGCTAACGATAACTCCGCTCACTTCGAGCCTGAGATAGTCGTGAAGTACGGTATCTTCATCGACGACCCCCAGTGCATCTAAGCACACGCGGGAACTCGACGATAGAACCCCTTTCCTCTTTCCTTTCTTTTTTGGTGTTAGATGCCTCACCAGCAAATCATTTATACCTCTCTTCCCTCCCCATATCCCATGATAATAACCCGGCAGCGCTCTCTGGAGGACATACTTGCTTCCCTGGCCGACGCCGACACCATCTTCATTGCTGGCTGCAGCGAATGTGCCACGCTGTGCAGGACCGGCGGCGAACCAGAGGTCTTGGCCATGAAGGAGGCGCTGGAGGCGACGGGTAAGAAGGTCTCTGGCCATGTGGTCCTTGAGCCAGCCTGCCACCTGCTGAACGATAAGCGCCTGCTCAAGCCGTTGAAGACGGAGGTGGAGGAGGCTGACATCATCCTTTCCATGTCCTGCGGCAATGGGACCCAGACCATTGCCGAGGTGACCGGGGCCGAGGTGGTGCCCGGTAATCAGACCCTCTTCTTGGGCGAGATAAAGCGCATAGGTGTGTTCGAACGCAACTGCATGTTGTGCGGCGAGTGTGTGCTGGAGGAGACCGGCGGATTGTGCCCTGTGGCCCGCTGCCCCAAACACATGCTCAACGGCCCATGTGGCGGCTCTGAGGGGGGCAAGTGCGAGGTGAACCCCGAGGAGGAGTGCATCTGGCATAACATATATGAGAAGCTGGAGAAGGCGGGGAAACTCGATAAGTTGAAGAAGATCCAACCTCCTAAAGACTGGTCCAAGAGCGAAGAGAAGATATTGAGGGCGGGGTGATATTCTTGAGGACCGGGAGCAACCTGGAAAGAGTGTTGGTGGGCGGGGGCTTTGCCTTTACGTCCGAGTTGGGGCCGCCTAAAGGAGCGGACCCGGAAAAGATAAGGAGCAAGGGCGTTCTGCTCAAGGATTGTTCAGACGCCGTGAACATCACCGACAACCAGACGGCCATAGCTCGTCTGTCCAGCATAGCGGCCGGTAAACTGCTTCTCGACATGGATATCGAACCGGTCATCCAGATCACATGCAGGGATCGCAACCGGCTCGCCCTACAAAGTGATATTTTAGGAGCGGCTAGTCTCGGAATGAAGAACGTGTTATGTCTTACAGGGGATCACCAGAGCTTCGGCAACCATCCACAGGCCAGGGGCGTGTTCGACATAGATTCCATTCAACTTATTCGGGCCTTCAAGATGCTTCGTGACGAAGAGGTGTTCATGAGCGGCGACAAACTTCGCGCCTCTCCTCCCAAATTGTTCATCGGGGGCGTAGCCAACCCATTCACCGATCCTCCGGGTGCTTCTCTCCTGCGCCTGGAGAAGAAGATAGACGCCGGGGCGGACTTCATCCAGACACAGGCTATATTCAACGTGCATAGGTTCGCGGAGTGGATGGACGAGGTCAGGGACCGCGGGCTGGACAGGAGGACGCACATATTAGCAGGCGTGTCTCCGGTGAAGAGCCCCAGGATAGCGGCGAGGATGAGAGATGTCATTCCAGGCATGGACGTGCCTGATGGGATAGTGGAGAGGATGGAGGGAGCCCAAGACCCATTGGAGGAAGGCTTCCAGATATCACTGGAGATAATGAAGGAGCTGAAGAGCATAAAAGGGGTGCACGGGATGCATGTGATGGCCATACTGTGGGAGTCCATAGTACAGCGCCTGGCAGAGGAAGCAGGTATGCTCCCCAGACCAAGAGTATGAAAGGCAGGAATAGCATGAATGAATATCTTTGGGGCGGCGAGTTCAACACCGGTAACTACGAGAGCCCGGTGGCGGTGGTCACCATGGCCGAGCGCATCGATCTGCCAGAGGGAAAGGTGGCGGTGTGGGGTAAGATGATGACCGAGAACCTGGGGGTAGAGAAGGTGGTGGCCAACATCATATCGAACCCCAATATCCGCTTCCTCATCATATTCGGCAGCGATATACGGGGGCATCGCTCCGGCAGCACCTTGCTATCCCTCCATGAGAACGGCCTGGGAGAGGACAATAGGATCTTGGGAGCACCGGGGGCCATGCCGTACATAGAGAACATAGACCGGGAGGCAGTGGAGAGATTCCAGCAACAGGTGGAGATAGTGAACCTCCTGGGTGAAGAGAAGGAAGAGGGGTTGCTGAAAGCGATAGACGATTGTATAGAAAAGGATCCAGGATCATTCGGCGACCCATACATCGCCATCAAGATAGAGACAAAAGGCGCACAGATGGAAGACCTTCAGGGCAAGATAGCATTATGCAGAGACCTACTATTGGACCCGCTGGGAAAGATAACGACCCTGAACACACAAGGGGAGGAATGATAGTGTACAGCTTTGCCACGGAACAGAAGATATGTGAGATCGGGAGTGTGAAAGTGGGGGGACAGCCAGGAGAGCTGCCCACGTTGCTTATAGGCACCGTATTCTACGGCAGAAGATACAAAGAGCTCAATGAAGAGCTCTTGGAAAAGGCATCGAAGGACATCGAAGCCCAGCGCACGATATCGGAGGAGACGGGCAACCCCAGCATGTTGGACGTGTTCATAGACTCTGAGGAGCATGTGGAGGAGAGGCTGAGCTATGTGCTAGACCACACAAGTTCGATGGAGCCATTTTCCATAGACGTGCCCGAGGCGGAGGTGCGCATAGAGGCCTTGGATTATCTAGATGGGCAGGGCGCCCTCGACCGCGTATTGTACAACTCCATGAACCTTGGGATAACGGAGGAGGAGAAGGAGGCGATCCGCTCCCATCCTCCAAAGGCGGCCATCGTCCTCGGGTACAATCCCAGGGATCTCAGCACAGATGGGAGGATGGGTATATTGGGTCATGGCTCCGGAATGGTGGAGGGCGGGCTGATAGAGATGGCATTGGAATGTGGTATCGAGAACCTGTTGTTGGATACGGCAGCCACACCCTTCGATCACAAAGCGGCGGAAACACTGCGCTCCATACCGGCCATGAAGAACCGTTGGGGATATCCCGTCGGCTGCTCCATACACAACACCGTGGAATCCTGGTTGTGGCTGAAGAAAAGGAGAAAGGAGAACAGGGAGCTATACAATATCTGCGATATAGGGTCCAACGGTCTGACTATAGTGCTGGGAGCGGATTACATGGTATATGGGCCGGTATCCAACGCCCCCTTCGCCTTCCCTTTCGTTGGCATGGTAGACAAACTGGTCTCGGAGGGAGCAGAGGAATATTTCGGCGTCGAGCCGCCGGAGATACATCCCAGGAGCAGGATGGAATGATGAGAACGACGGTCATAGGAAGCTATCCCGCAGGGCCATCTCCCGGCAGCCTTATGGAGAGTTATCATGCCGACCTATCTAGCAACCGCCCCGACCCGTATCTGGCCCCCATGAAGGAGGCGGTGATGGCTCAATTGAAGGCTGGCATAGACATCGTTTCGGATGGGCAGACCAGGGATGGGATGGTGGAGGCCTTCGTCAAGAAACTGGGAGGCACCCGATTCCATGGAAAAGCGATTATACTGGATGAGATAGAACATAGGGGGGCGATAACGCTAGAGGATCTAGAATATGCCCGGGGCCTTCTTCCTCCAGGCAGAGGGCTGAAGGGAATAATTACCGGACCGTACACGCTGGCAACGGCATGTGAGGACCAGCACTATGGCAGTTTGGAGAAGGCGGCCTTCGCCTTTGCGCACGCCCTCCACGAGGAGGCACTGGCCATCAGAGGGGTGGTCGATATCATCCAGGTGGACGAGCCGTTCTTCACAGGCGAATACCCTTCTTATGGAAAGGAGTTGGTAGAAACGGTATTGGGCGGGTTGGACGTGCCCACTGCCATCCACGTCTGTGGCGATGTTTCCAACTTTTTTGAAGATCTGGTGGAGTATGATGTGGACATATTGGAGCATGAGTTCGCCGCCCACCCAGAGCTATTGGATGTGATCAAGGAATATGATTTCCCGCAGACGCTGGGTTTTGGTTCGGTACGCTCCGACAGCGATGTTGTGGAATCTCCGGAGCAGATATTGGAGCATGTCGCCCGTGCCCTCCAGTTCTTCTCTCCGGAAAAGCTTGTTCTCTCGCCGGACTGCGGCCTCAGACATCTACCCCCGTCATCCGCATATGATAAATTGCATAATCTGGTGGTTGCCAGGGATAGACTGAGCGAAGAAGGAGTGTGAGATAATTACCAGGGACGTGGAAAGGATAGAGGCCCATAGCAGACACGGCGAGATACTGGATACCTCAGGATTCTTCGTCATACTTGTGGACCAGGACAGGGGAGAGATCGTTGTGGAACACTACGAGAACGTTTCGAAGGGCAAGATAAAGGTGGCCACCGGGAGATTGGCTCATGTGGTGACGGGAAAGGATGCCCAGAGCGTAGGGGACACTCTGATAGAGAGGGGTCTGTTGTCCCGGCTGGACCATGCCGTCTACATGGGAAGGGAGTTGCAAAAGGCCGAGGCGGCGCTCATGAAGCACTCCGAGTATGTTCAGGACGAGTAACGTCATCAAGAACAGACGTTGAGGGCCTGTTGGAGGAGAGGGGCTGGTCATCTGGGGAGGTGTGGTTAGGGGTTAATGAGGGAAAGAGAGGCTGGGCATCTCTGGAAGTGGGAGGGCAAGGGGGAGAGGCGAGGACTGTGGAAGAACCAAAGTATAAATAAAGCACGGTCTATGTCCTATATGGTGTGTTTTTTGAACAAGGAGGCAGGAATAGAGGTTTCGGTGGAGAGGGAATTGGAGAAGATATTCAATGGGATAACACATATGGTCATATCGTTGGAGAAGAAGAAGCTGAAGATAGAGGGGGATATTCCCGAGAATAAGAGGAACGAGTTCATAGAAGGCGTGATACACATATGCAAGAAGATGATAGGGGAGGGAGTTTCCAAGGAGATAACGGAGGCTTTGAGAGCATACGAGAATTAAAGGCAGGTGTTATGGATGGAAGATAGAACGGGCGAGTTAATAAGAACGCATGTAGAAGGACTTGATGAGAAGATGGAGGGAGGGATCCCACAGGGGAAGATAGTGCTGGTATCCGGCCCATCCGGCGGCCTCAAATCATCCTTGGTGTTCAGCATGTTGCATCATAACACCCGGGGGGACAAACAGGGGGTGTACATAACCTTGGAACAAAGCAGGACCAGCCTCTATACACATATGCGGAAGTTGGGTATAGACGCGGAGGAGATGGATGAGAAGCTCCATGTTCTAGATCTAGGTTTTCTCAGGAAGGAACTGCAGGCCGCAGGCGGCGAGGAAGAGAACTGGCTGGAGTTCATAAAGAAGGTGATCAAGGGCTACGTCGAGAAAAGCGGCGTTTCCATTATAGGAGTGGATTCCCTCAACGCCCTATACACCATGAGCGATCTGGCCAACCCTCGAAAGGAGATATTCCATTTCTTCGAGTTGATGAGGGATATGGGAGCCACGTGCTTCTTCATATCCGAGACCCACGGTGAGGGGGATATGACATTCTATGGTGTGGAAGAGTTCCTATCGGATGGCATAATCCAGCTGACCATGGAGAGGACCGGGCGCTCCATATCCCGTTACATCCGTGTGGTAAAGATGCGAGAGGTCAACCATTCCTCTGACTACTTCCCTATGATAGTGGAGAAGGGAAAGATGCATATCGTAACACGTTGAAGAAACCTTCCACTCTTCCACGTCACTCAGGGCAATGCTTATTATAGGAGTATTGCGATGATTATATTGGAGTGCACCCTTTTTTTTGTGGACAGTTAGAATAGCGAGTAGTTTGATGTTTGAGGAATGTGATTCCTTAAACGTGGGAGGAAGTTTAGCTTCCTCCAACATGGAGGTGAATCATGGCAAGAACTAAGACAAGTTATACGAAAGAGTTCAAGTTGGCGATACTGACTCAAGTTGAATTGGGTATTCCTGTTGCTCAGGTTGCTCGTGAGAACGGTCTGTGTCCTCAGCTGATCTTCAAATGGCGTAAAGATTACAGAGAGAATCCTGAGAAGGCTTTTTCTGGTTCTGGACTGCCATATAAGAACGAGGCATTGATAGCTGAATTGGAACGAACTGTTGGCAAATTATATGCTGAAAACGAGTTCCTAAAAAAAAGTTTGGAGAAACTGAACAATCGTTTGGACGAGAAAAAGCAGCGTTCACGACACAGGAGAGATACAAAATGATACTGGATAATCAACGTTCACCAGCACCACTGCCAGTAGAAAGAGCTGCCGAGCTCTTGGCTGTCAGCAAGAGCGGTTACTATAGCTGGCTCAAACGTGGTGGCATGGAATGGAGTGACACAACGGCGACCCTCTACGCCACTGACTCCGTGACCGTGACATCGGAGATACCCATGTTCTCTGAGACCATGTTCCCGATGGTCACAGCACTGGGCATCTTCATGATGATGAGAAAGAAGAAGGGCGGAAGGAAAGAGAAGAGAAAAGAGCCCAAATAAGGAGGAGGGACCAGGGCCTCACCAGACTTGAGAGCCACACAACGATAATGCAGCACATGCAATAGCTTCTTAAATGGGCTTATGTTTGTCGCACCAGGCAGCTAGGGAAGAGCACCCAGAGGGAAGCACTTTGGAAAGGATCTTGTTGGATGAGAAGGACGAGATAGAGGCTTTCCTCCGAAAGAATGTGTTCTTGCACATCTATGCCCTTGGAGACCTGGACGACCTGTTCTGGGAACATACCAGATGGTTCGGTCTGAAAGGCCCGGCAGGCCTGAAGGCAGTGACGATGACCTATCACGGATACGATAGGCCAGTTCTGGTGGCGATGCACGAAGGCGATATGGCACATATGCGAGAACTGCTCACGGCCATAGCCCCCATCCTCCCGGACCGCTGCTATGCACACCTGAGCCCCGGTTCGCTCACGGCCTTGGAGGAGAGTTACTTGGCGACGCCTTGTGGCATATATCACAAGATGGCCTTAGTGGACCACTCCGCGCTGGATGGCATCGACACGTCCCGCGTGGTTCCATTGACCACGGACGATCTGGACGATATGTTGGAGTTCTACGAAACAAGCTATCCCAACCACTGGTTCCAACCTCGAATGCTGAGAACGGGGCAGTATTATGGGATAAGGGAGAAGGGTGTGTTGGTGAGCGTCGCAGGAGTCCATGTGTATTCGAAAAGATATGAGGTGGCCGCCATGGGGAACATCACCACCCGTCCCGAGCACAGGGGAAAGGGGATGGCCAGAGCCGTGTCGGCGAAACTCTGCAAAGCCCTGCTAAAGACCGTGAAACACATAGGTCTGAACGTGAGCGTGAATAACAAGAGGGCGCTGAAGCTCTATCGGGGAATGGGATTCGAGATCATCGGCTCCTATGAAGAGTATGCGTTGGAAAGGAAGGGAGAGAGGTGAGTGATGGAGGGGGGGGAGTAAGCAGGAGGGGCTTGGAGAACAGGGTCTTAGTGAGGTGGGAGAATGGAGAGAGGTAGCCAGCCCATAAACGCTCTCCAGCATCCGTATGGGCTCTATTCTGTGTTTGGTAGTGGTTCTGTTTGTTGGCGTATCTTGGCTATTGTTATGTTCTTGTAGACGGTTGGGGGTGTGTGTGCTATGATGGTTATGTGGCGTGTTGTTGCGATCTCCATGAGTGCTTCTACGAAGTGTAGGAAGTCTTCGTGTGGGATGTTGGAGGCGATGTTGTCCAGGCCTTCGAACAATACCGTTCCTTCGGGGTTCTTCTCTCCGAAGGTCGTGATGGTGAACAATATCCTGTTGCTGTCGTCCGGGCGTAGGATCTGTTTGCCTTCGGCTCCGCTCAGCCAATATATCTCTTCCTCTGGAATATCATATTGCCTCATGACCTTCTCGGGCGACAAACGGGAGATGCATATGCCATTCACGCCCGTCCCGGTTATCCTGTGATATGTCTCGTAGAGATGATCGGGATCCTTATTCTCGCTCCTGTAGAATGTGCCAGGCACGAGTAAGGGCATTCCAGGCTCACCCGCATCTTCCGATACACCGCGCCTCCGCGCACGCACAACCACCAGCACCAAGACCAACACCAACACCAGCAGCAAGGGCAACACCAGGACCAGGTACGTCGGGATACCAGCCACCGTTCCCGAATACCATGGCTCCAACGAAGAAGAGGGATCGGGCTCAGAAGGATCGGGCTCAGAAGGGTCGGAAGGAGCAACATAGGTCTCCGACGGAACAATCGCGAGCCCAACATCCACAATCTTCACCACCCTATCGTTACCCCTATCCGCCACATACAACTTGCCATCGTC
>DAOVJP010000350.1 GCA_030673205.1 Thermoplasmata archaeon | reverse complement strand
CCGAACATAGTCGTGCTCGGAGCCGACCTGGCCTGTTCCACAAAGACCTCCTTGTTCGAGCAGGAGTTCCCGGAGAGACATTTCAACATGGGTATAGCCGAGGAAAGCCTCATGGCCACCTCCGCCGGGCTCGCGATATCGGGAAAGGTCGTGTTCACCAGCACCTTCGCGGTCTTTGCAACGGCCAGAGCCTATGATCACATAAGGCAGAGCATAGCTTATACAAAGGCGAACGTGAAGATCGTGGCAACACACGCGGGCATAACCGTGGGAGGGGACGGGGCCACCCACCAGATCACAGAGGATCTCGCTTTGATGCGTGTCCTTCCCAACTTCACGGTCATCGTTCCCGCCGATGCTAGGGAGACCAGAAAGGTCATAGAGGTCGCCGCAAATACACCAGGACCCTTCTATGTCCGGCTAGGACGGACCGCTATACCCATCATAACAAGGGAGGAAGAGCCGTTCGAGATAGGCAAGGCAACGGTGCTGAGAAAGGGTCGGGACGTGACCCTCATAGGCACCGGCATAATGGTGTCCATTTGCCTGGACGCGGCGGAGATACTGGCCGAGAAGGGCATAAGCGCTAGGGTCGTGAACATGAGCACCATAAAGCCGATAGACGAAGACATCATAATAAAAGCGGCCAAGGAGACAGGTGCGGTGGTCACCGCCGAAGAGCATAACGTGGAGATGGGCATGGGAAGTGCCATCGCCATGGTGCTGGCAGAGCACAAACACATCCCAATGAAACGGGTCGGCATACCCGATGTCTTCGGAGAGAGTGGAGAGAGTGACGAGCTTATGGTCAGATATGGTCTCACCGCCGATCATATCGTGAAAGCCACCAAGGACGTGCTCAAGAGAAAGGACAAACTCAGCACCCTCCAGCAGCTCAAGAAACGACTGAAGAAAGCGGAGAAGGAGTTGGAGAAGGTGGAAACAAGCGAGCCACCCCCCACCTCGAAGGGAAAAAGAGAAGCGCGGGGAGAGAAGAACAAGAAGAAACGGGAGAACAGATAAGAGGTGTTCCTATGAAAATATTTCTTGACACAGCGAATGTAGACCATATAAGAGAGGCAGCCAGTTGGGGTATAGTAGACGGAGTTACCACGAACCCCTCCCTCATAGCCAGAGAAGGAAAGGAGTTCAAGGGCGTGGTGGAGGAGATCTGTTCCATCGTGGACGGCCCGGTAAGCGCAGAGGTCATCAGCCCCGATGCACCAGGGATGCTGGTCGAGGCCCGTGAACTGGTGAAGATACACAAGAATGTGATAATCAAGGTGCCGATGACCCCGGAGGGTCTGAAGGCGGTGAAGACCCTGGAAGGGGAGGGAATAAGGACCAACGTGACCTTGGTGTTCAGCGCCACCCAGGCACTCCTCGCCGCAAAGACCGGGGCCAGCTTCGTAAGCCCGTTCATCGGGAGACTGGATGACGGAGGACACGAAGGCATGAGAATAATCGAGGAGATAGTGGCTATCTTCGATAACTACGATTACAAGACAGAGATAATCGTTGCCAGCGTCCGGCATCCCGTGCACGTTGTCCAGGCGGCCATGCTGGGAGCCCACATATCCACGGTGCCCTGGGCCATATTGGAGAAGATGGTAAAGCATCCCCTCACGGACATAGGCATAGATAAATTCATGGCCGATTGGGAAAAGGTCCCAAAATAAGACCGTGGGCCAACTGGGCTCCATTCTGCCATACGTCCGCGCTCCCCTCTCTCAAGCCCTATCCTCCACCTCCTATTATCCACCCCATCCATTCCGACCGCTATCTATTTCTAGCATCCCACTCTAACAAGCGCCATGGCCTCTATAAGGGAACAGATAGAGGAGATAGAGGACGAGATCTTCAAGACGGCGAAGAACAAGGCCACAGAGCATCATGTGGGAAAGCTCAAGGCGAAGGTAGCTCGGCTCAAGGAGGAGATGGAGAAGAGGGCGAAGAGCTCTTCCGGAGGAGGCACGGGCTATGGGGTCAGGAAGAGCGGGAACGCCACTGTTGGCCTCGTGGGCTTCCCCAGCGTAGGAAAAAGCACACTTTTAGTGGACATCACCGAAGCGAAGAGCGAGATCGGCGCCTACCAGTTCACCACCCTCACCATCATACCCGGGATCATGG
>DAOVJP010000403.1 GCA_030673205.1 Thermoplasmata archaeon | reverse complement strand
GAGGACCTTCTTCTCGTTGGAACTAAGCTCCATAGTGCTCATGGTATCACCACATAATCATCCACCACTTCCTTCGCGGCTTCCCTCTTCTCCGCCAGCTCGGTGAGCAGTATGTTCATCTTCTCCACAGCCATGCTCTTGCACTGGCCGCATAATCTCTGGCCTGCGGTACAGCTGCTGTGCACCTCCTCTATCTCTTTATCGCTGGCCAGATGGTACAAGAGCATCTCGTAGATGGAGCAATTGGAGGGAACTCCTCCCTGCTCACGCTGCTCCTCCACGGTCTGTCGGCCCCCGGTCTTCGCCCTCTTGAGCTTCTTGGCCGCCTCTTCAGGGGTATCTGTGAGGAATATGCAGTTGTCAGGATTGGAGGAGGACATCTTTCCCCCGTCCAGTCCCGTTATGAAACGGTGGTATGAGGATGAGGGAGGGTAGAATGCATAGCCTCCCCGGGCAAGCTCGACAGGCACCAGTGTCTCATCGATCATGGGAACCATGTCGTGACTGGCATCGTTTATGTAGAGGGCTTTGTAAGAAGGGATCTTCTTGAAGTCCTTCAACCCCAGACCTCTTATCGCCTCCTCGGCCTCGTCCAATAAGGCCTCCACATCCTCATCGCCCTTCACAAAGACCCCGACCTTGCCATCGTTGGTCACTTGGGCATTGAGCAGACGGTGAGACGCTGCCAACTTTCTGGTCAGCCTTATGTGGGGATCCTGGTCCACACCCACCGGGACTATGGTGGGTTTCGGCCCCCCGTACTCCTCTAGTTGTACATGGAGTATATCTCCAACCTGGACAAGAGGAGTGAGGATGTGTCCCATGTTGGTGCTGTCCTCAAATCCGTATATGGCCTTCATCTCGGAGAGATTGGTCTTTGTGGACAATAACAGCGCCAGGTCCTTCACGCTGTTCCGTTTCGACTGGAAATATACCTGGCACTTCTCCTGCTTCAGCCCCATTGCGATGTAATTCAGCAGATATTCATCTATAGCCAGACGCCGACACGCTTCTAGGGAGAGGCCGCGAACGGAGCGGGCCTCTATGTCCGCCACGGCGATGAATATGTCCGCACCGAGCTTCTGATAATACAGAACCTCGTCTATGACCATCTTGTGGCCAAAATGCATACGTCCGGATGGGGCGAGGCCAGTGAGCACACAGAACGGCCGTCCCTCCTTCATCGCTCTGCTTATGGAGCCAAATCCGCGGTGGCCGAAGAGCACGCCGTTCGTAAATATTGTTGGAGGGGACGGTAGGCCCTCGGCAGTGAACTCATCTATTCCGAACTGCTCGCGCAGCCGCTGATAATCGGCGTATTGTGTGGAGGACCATGGGTCTATGCGCTGTTCCATGAACACGATGAACGTCACATCGACTAAAAAGCTTATGGAAGAGCGAGAGGGCTCAGAGATGCTCGTTCCTGAAGAGTTGGTCCGTGCTCTTTTTCGTCCTTGGCCCTGGCTCCTCTGCAGGGTATCCCAGAGGTGTGAGGGCAACAACGTGGTAATCGTCATCATCCAGGTTCATGGTGTCCACCACCTTCTCCTCGCTAAAAGCCCCGATCCAGCATGTCCCGAGTCCCTCGGCGGTGGCGGCTAGGGTGAGGTGGTCGATAGCTATGGCCGTGTCGATGAACACACTGCTCTGGTACCCGCCCATGGTGGAATAGGCTTCGTCCACATTTCCAAGGGCAACGAGCACTATGGGTGCCTCGATCATCCATTTGGCTCCGTGGG
>DAOVJP010000274.1 GCA_030673205.1 Thermoplasmata archaeon | reverse complement strand
GGCTATGCCGTAGTATGTGCCTGCTCCGGTCTGCAGCACATAGGACCATGCTCCGAAGCCTCCGGTGCCCAGCCCCGGGAAGAACTTTGTGCTTCCTGTCCCTTGCTCGTTGGCTATTACGTCCAGGTTGCCGTCGTGGTCGATATCGTAACTGTCAAGGGAGCCATATCCCACGGCTATAGTGAAGGCCAGTACCCCCGGTTGGAAGGTGCAGTCCCCATTCCCTTGGTAGAAATAAACGCGCCCGTTCACGCTTCCATTCTTTGCAAGGATATCCGGTCTTCCATCATTGTTGAAGTCCCCGGCGGTAACTCCGTGTTGGTATGTCCCGCTGACGGTTATCACCACTCCCATGGACTGGAATGTCCCATCCCCGTTCCCCTTGAACAGGTATAGGTCGTTAGTGTTGCTGCCCATGACTATGTCCATGTAGCCGTCCAGATCGAAGTCGGCGGCATCCTTTCCACGCTGCATGGACACAGGCACATTTATGATGCTGGTAAGAGTGAATCCCCCTGCGCCGTTCCCAAGGAATATGTATGTAGAGGCGTTGTTGCCGCAGGCGGCGAGGTCCATGTTATTATCGTTGTTGAAGTCGGCCACTACCATGTCCATCGCATACATGTTGCCAGCGTTGTAGAACATCCCCAGGTCCACAGGGACGGCGAACTGGTCTCCCGGGCCTATCTTCTCAACATACCAAAGATGCACCTCTAACACTCCGTTCCAGGAGTTGAATACATAATCGAAATCCCCATCGTTATCGAAATCCCCTATGCCCGTTCCGCGTATCCGTGTGCCCGAGCCGCCTCCGAGGTCCACATAATCCTGGAACGTGCCGTCTCCGTTCGATCCTGTGTAATACCTGTTGCCGGCATCGTTGGAGGTTATGACATATCCATCATCAGAGAACTCGTACCCATCATAGGCCACCACATACCACCGGCCCCACTCAGACGCGAACCAGTTTATGTCATCCAGGTCAATGGATGTGGCGTATGTGGAGCCGCCATTAGCCGTGGGTCCCCCAACATCAAATTCCTGAACCCACACACCGCTGTCGTCCTGATAATAGACAAAATATTCTATTGTGTCGTCCGTGCCATAGTCATCATTCACGGAGGCGACCCAGGACACGGTGGGCGCCGGACCACCTAGTGTTAGGTCCGTCATGCCTGTTGGCATCTCCGGGGCGTCGTTCATGGCGAAGAGATCTCCGTCGTTGGAGAAGGTGATGTTGTAGGAATCGAAGGCTATGGAGTTTGTCAGGTCACCGCCGGTGTGAGCCAGTTTGATATAGTAAATGGCGCCGGTTATGGGGATGTCGGAGAAGGTGATGTGTCCCCCGTTAGGATCGATGAGGTATTCCTGGCTGTAGAATATCTTGTCGAAGGAGTTTATGGCCGTACCTCCGTAGACGGTGAGTTCCTTCCAGCGGGCGGGTGCTCCCTGGAATATCTCGGCCCATACCTCCAGTTCCATGGCCTCACCTATGTGGCCGGAGACGTCGAAGGTGAAATAGCCGTTGGTGGTGGTGAACATGGATATGCCATCGGCCTCGGTCACGGCATCCACTATGAGGCCATCCAGATCTGAGAGGTACAGGTCGGTGGTGCCTATGGGATTGTACCAGTTACTGTTGTCGTCATCCTCTCCCAAGTTCTGGTCCACCAGGTTTGTATCTCCATGGTGCCAGCCCGTGTATTCATAGCCATCGTAGGCTCGCACACGCCAATAGCCGTAGTCCCCGTCCATCCAAGAGAGGGCATCGAGCGTTTCGCTGGTGGAGAGGGTGTTCACCACCTCGTTGGACCACGCTCCCCCGTTCCGACTGCTCTGGACCGTATACCAGACCGTATCGCCGTCCGGGTCTATCATGTTGTTCCAACTCACAGTTGGCGTGTGGTCTATGACATGCTTGTTGTCCAAGACGGTGGCCCCGGTGGGCGAGTCGGGTATGGCGTTGAAGTGGAAGAAGTCGTTGGCGGTCCACCCGGAATATTCGTATCCGTCATGTGTCCTCACGCGCCAGTAGCCGTCGCTGCCGTCCAACCATTTGATGGCATCCAGCGTTATGCTCGTCCCTCCGTATCCTGAGGCCTGTGTGACCCAGCCCACACCATCTGTGCTCACCTCGATATTGTATGTGATCGGGTCGCCGTCCGGGTCCGTCATGATGTTCCAGCCCACCGCTGGGAAGTGGTCCGTGAGCCTGTTGCCCAGATCGGTCATGCCAGTGGGCGTTGGCGGCAGGGTGTTGAACTCGAAATAGTCGGTGACGCGGGTGGGGGCGGAGAGTCCCCATAATGCTTGGGGCAGAACGGCGACGTTGCTGATGAAGACTCCGGGAGTCTGGCCATTGGTCTGCCAGTATTCGATGTTGCTGTTGGCTCCAGCGTCTGTCTCGGCAACGATCACGTCCTGTTGGCCATCACGGTTGAAATCGTAGTTGTCCAGGATCGCATAGTAATTGTAGACGGAGAAATTGAGCCAATTGGTGTCGAAGGTGCAGTCCCCCAAACCCTTATGGAAATGAATATTCCCTGTGCTACTCTGTGCTTCGAGAAGGTCGGGAATGTTGTCGCCATCGTAATCCGCCACGGTCAGACCATATTGCGTGGTCGCTGGGGCCACCACTGCCGATTGGCAGGGGTCGAATGTGCCATCTCCTCTCCCCTTGAAATACCATATGTTGGCGTTGGTCGAGCCCACCACCAGATCGATATTCCCATCTAGGTCCAGGTCTGCGGCGTCCTTTCCACGGTCGGAGCCAAGGGTGATAGACACCGTTGGAGTGGGAGCTGGCACGAAACCTCCTGCTCCATTCCCTAGGAATAT
>DAOVJP010000025.1 GCA_030673205.1 Thermoplasmata archaeon | reverse complement strand
GCCGAACCGCCAGCTATGATATGGTGAACGTTGGGCCGTTCGATTTCACCCAGTACTGCATGTATGACATCATAGATTTCGCCAGTCGAGTGGAAAGTGACCCCTCTCCGCTGATGGATTCTTTGAGACCAGCGGCACAAAAGGTGATACAGGCGGCCAATGAGGCCATGATACGCTCGAAGCTCAGCGATCTAGCATACAAACACCAGGGATTGACGGTATACTTCCCCAGTGAGACCCAGACAGCCTATGACAGCCGTTTCAGCGAGACCCATTTCGCACAGGACAGATATTGGGATGAGTTCCTAGGCCTCTTCGGATCGCAAAGCCTGGTGGACAGCACTCCTCCGTCTGTGGTCATAACCAGCCCCCAGGCGTCCGTGGCCTTCGCCGAAGATTCTTCCATAACCCTAGCGGGCACCGCTTTCGACCTCCAGGGACCGATCCAAAGGGTGGAGATACGCATAGGGGAAGATGGAGAATGGGAAACGGTGGAAGGGTTGGAGAGCTGGACATACGACCTCTCCCTCGAAGGATACGAGGGGAAGTTGACGTTCTATGCCCGGGCCTTTGAAGGTGATGAATACTCCCCCGAGATATCCAGGGCCATCGCCGTACAGGAGATGACCTCTACTCAGGCAGCACAGGCGGAAGCCACAGGCAGCCCGTGGATCGTCCTGATAATCCCTGTGGTGGTCATATTGGCCATGGCGGCTGTGAAAAAGGGCGTCTTCTCCGGCGGTGCCGGAGCCAAGAAACCCTCTGCTGCCGAGGGAATAGACGTAGAGAACACAGGGAGCGAGGAGAACAAAACTTAAAATGCCCCATCCTGTACGGTGGGATGGTGTAGACATGGAGATCGGATTCGAGAGTTTTTATTCTAAGCGAGCTAGGGGTATGAAGGCTTCTGAGATCCGCGAGCTTTTGAAACTCACACAGAACAAGGAGATCATCTCTTTCGCTGGCGGGCTGCCGAACCCCGGGGCTTTCCCTGCGAAGGTCGCAGCAGAACTTACGAAAGAGGTTTTCGAGAACCATGCGGAGGATGCACTCCAGTACGGTACCACAGAGGGTTTGCCCACCTTACGGGAGGCATTCGCGGAGAACTATTCCGCCCATAAATTGGAATGCTCTCCGGATCAGATACTCATAACCAGTGGTTCTCAGCAGGGACTGGACCTGCTCTCCAAAGTATTTCTGAACCCAGGGGATACCATAATCGTCGGAGCCCCCACCTATCTGGGCGCCTTGGGCTCGTTCAGAGCCTTTCAGGCCAACATAGAGTCCGTTCCTCTGGACGAAAAAGGATTCAGAGTGGACGCCCTTGAAGAGAAGCTCGAGGCCCTCAAACACGAGGGAAAGAGGGTGAAGTTCATCTACCTGGTCCCAACGTTCCAGAACCCGACCGGTGTGACCATACCGGAGGACAGACGAAAGCGAATACTGGCCATGGCCGAGGAATATGATACCCTGGTGGTGGAGGACGATCCCTATGGACGGCTCCGTTTTGAAGGGGACGGTGTGCCTTCCCTCTTCTCCCTCGATCGAGGAGTGGGACGGGTCATACACATGGGAACACTCTCGAAGCTTCTGGCACCCGGTCTCCGGGTGGCTACGCTGATGGGACACCCGGACATGATCAAGAAGTTCGTTATAGCCAAACAATCCACCGACCTCTGCTCCAACACCCTGACCCAGTTCATTTCCGCAGAGTATATTCGAAGAGGGCATTTGGATGAACATGTCAAGTTCATCCGCGATCTCTATGGAAAGAAGAAGAACATCATGCTCCAGGCCATGGACGATTTCATGCCTTCGGGGGTGGAGTGGACCCGCCCTGAGGGAGGGATGTTCATCTGGGCGACGGTACCTGAGGGGCTCAACACCGTGGACCTGTTCTCCAAGGCAATAGAAAGGAAGGTGGCCTATGTGGTCGGCCGGGCGTTCTATGTAAGCGATGGGGGAGAGAGGGAGATGCGGCTCAACTTCAGCTATGCCTCTGACGAAAGCATACGAGAAGGGATAGAGAGACTGGGAAAGGTCATCGAGGAAGCCCTCTAGAGAATACGAGGGGCTCTCTGGCCATAGCCGCCAAGGAACCCTTCCCTACACACCCCATTTTAGAACGACTCGGCGTCCACATGCACCGTTATGCCTTGCACCCCTATCGTATATGGTTTAACACGCCTCATGTGTTCGGTGCGGCGCATCTTGACAACGCGAAGGACAGTACTGATATCGGTCCCCGTTTCCTTGTACCGCAATAGTATAACGCCGTCTGCGGTGTACTCTGCCAACCCATCTCTGGAAGAGCCGTGGTTCTCGTCCTTGACCTCGGCTGTGAAGAGAGCGGTGGCGCCGCTGTCCTTTATGGTCTTTGCTATGTAGAACAACGTATCCCTCTTCTCCGACTCATGGTCGAACATCATCGTCAACAGGCTCACGGAATCGAGTACCACTCGAGACGCACCTGTCTGTTTGATGAACTCCGGAAGCTCATTCCTTATCTTGCTCAACGTGCTCTTGGCATCCGCGGGCTCCAGCTTTACCACCACCAACCTTCCGCTTTCCAGATGCTTGGCCAGATCCCAGCCATAGCTCTCTGCCGTCTTGAGGATAGCCTCCTCGCCCTCTTCGAGACTGATGAATATGGCCTTCTCGCCCTCTTCCAGACCTTCCCAGAGATACTGTAGGGCAAACGTCGTCTTTCCGGTGCCGAAGGAACCCATGACCACCACGGTGTGATTCCGTGGTATTCCTCCCCCCATCATCTCGTCGAGACCCGATATGCCCGTGTGAACCCTTACATCCGTCATCTTTCCACCTCTTGTACCTTTTTCCAATTGCTTATATCCTCTCGGTCATGGCCACCACGAAGCCAGAGTTGCTTTTCACGTCTGTGAGGAAACGGGATACCCGTTGGCTGTCCAGATGCGGGAGCACCCCTATGAACTTGGCCACATACATATATCGTCTCATCCACGATCTTCGTTCCGCCCTGGACCAGCCGAACACCAGTACGCCATCGCAGAGATCGGACACGGTCCGCTCCTGCTTCTCCTCCACCACCTCCCGTGTCAACATCATGTAGATCATGGAGTTCCATTTCTTGGACACCCTCTGCATGCCCTTCAGCACGTATATCATGTCCTGGGGAGAGATGGTGTTCGATAGGAAGAGGTCCGTGAGCGAATCAATGATGACAAGGGAGCCGGGCGCCTCCTTGTCCAGAAAACCCACCAGTGCCTCCACCAGGGATTCACCGTTGCCCTGGGCGCCCAAGAACATGGGTTTCTGATCCAGCCAGGAAGAAGGGACGGGCGTTCTCCTGAAATAGAGGTTGGACAGGTCCTTGAATACCAGGTTTCGTTTGAAGGCCTCGTAGTATTGTGTGGCGAAAGAGAGACGGAACTCCCGCAGCACCTCCTTCTTGGACCGGGAGAAGGAGATATAGACGGTCCTCTCCGGTATCACTATATCATGGCCGAAACTCTCCTGAACATATCTGTCCCGCATATTCTTATCAGCCCGGACAAGAGAAAGCCGGGCTGCGCTGGTGTACGCGAACTCCACATGGCCCGACCCAACCTCCCCAAGAAGAAGGACGAGGGAGCCGGAGGGCAACCCGCCCTTGATGATGTTGTCAAAGGCGTTCACACATGTTGGTATACGCTGGTCTAGAAACGTCTCTTCGGCTTCCTCATCGTATCCAGATGGCATACTATGGTCATGCTCCTCCGATGTTATGGGGTTTTCGGTGGAAAGACGCGAATAGGCCATACTAGTCCATCGGCTCTGGAGGCTCACCCTTGGGCCTACCTGTGGATCCGTCTATCGGCTCCTCCACGCTGTCAAATGGCTCGTCCATCTCTTCTTCCTCATTCTCCTCGCGGTTACGATCTATCCTGTCCACCAACAGCAAGAGGATTATCAACAATAGCAGAGCCACAAGTATCCACGGGAAGAGGCTTACTTCCTCACTCGCCAAGCTGGCTCCGCCTCCTCCTCTTCCCGGCTGTCCGGGGGCTGGTGGGGCGGCGGCCGCAGGCTGTGGTTCCTCGTCCTCCGGGGGCTCGTCCTTCTCTTCTTCGATGGACTGCGAGAATATCGAGCTCGTGAACGAGAGGCCCGCATCATCCTCGATGACAAAATAGTAGTATAGAGTACCGGGAGGCTCGGGTATCAGCCACGGGAGGGTATATTTGAAGCGCCCGAAGCCGTCCATCGGCACTGTTGTCTTGGGGGCGCTGTCGAACCAATATGTGACCCACGCAGAGGTGGCTCCAACGTTGTCCTGGCCCTTCACGACGAATTTGAACTCCTTCCCTGTGATCGGCTCGGAGGATTTGTCCAGAGCTCCGGTGGGCGGGTCATTGTCCAGTGATATCATCGAATAGACTGGAGATGTTACGGTATTGCCGCCGACATCGGTGGTCGTGAAATAATACTCGATCAGGCCGACATAGTCCGATGGCACTGTCCAATCATATGCATAAGGGAGGCCGGGGGTCATTGGCTCCGACACATATCCACCACTGCCCCATCTATAGTATATGAGCGTCTCGTATATGCCCAGGTCGTCCGTGGCATCGATCATGAATGTGAAGAGATCGCCTGTCGTGCCAGGGGGAATGGACAGATCCGGTCCCAGCGTGGGCGGGGCCGCGTCGATGAATGTGAACGTTATCTCCTTGCTCATGTCCATGGTGACGAACGGGTCGGCCCAGGCGCTCTGACTTCCCTTGGTGGCGCTCACATTGTATGGGTTGTAGTCCCACACCAGGCCAGCGATGTTCTCGCGATACTCTCTCAACATCAAGACCGCCTGTCCGTTCGCGTCGGTCACGAAAGCCTCAGGAGGTGCAGGAAGCAATGAGAACGAGTTCCCCAGGATGCCTGGGACGCCGTATCCCACCTGGCTCACGACGTTGACCGTCAGATACCAGCCTATGTCCAGGTTGCTAGCCCCGTCCCCATAGAACACGTTGGCCTTGTCGAAGGGGCAGTCCACCATGAACACGTTGGCCGCATTCTGCAACTCCACATCCCATCCTGTGAATGTGGGGAAGACACAGCTTCCTATCATCAGGTAGGAGTTGTCAGCGTATATGCCTACCCCATAGGAGGTGAAAGTACAGTGTTCGATGAGTGCCTCGCCAACTCCGGCAAATGCATCGCCGATGTCGAAAGCCGTCACGGCCGTGCCCACTCCGCTGTTGTCGTTGAAGGTACAATCGTGTATCCAGATGTCCGGGAGGACAAATCCGTTCCCTTCCAAGTATATGCCATCGCCATCGTTGAACACACAGTCGTATATCTCCACCGGGCCCCATACCTGGGTCGAGAACGGATCCTGCCAGGTCGGGTTGTCGTAGCTCTCGATGTAGAGCCCGGTGTCAGTGGCCTCGAAGGTACAGTCGTGGACGTATACTCCGGGTATCTCTCCATAGGCGTTGTCGTATGTCTCTCCATTATTATCTATATCGATGTTGAGTCCATATATCGATTGTAGGACAGCGTTGTTGTAGATATGGACATCGCCGATCGAGAACCAAGCATCGTGCTCTAGGTCGTAGGCCGTTTCGTATATCTCCGCATATATTCCCGTGCCGAAAACAGCGTCTGTGGTTATCGTGTTCCCTTCTACGTACACGGAGCCTATAGTGGCCATAGAGTCTTCATACATCTCATATCCTACATATTCTATGTCCAGATAGATACCGTAGGACTCGGCGGTCACCTCGTTCCCTGTTACCTCTAGGTCTCCGACGACAACCGTGGAATGATCCCACATGTCCTCTGCAATGTCATAGTATTCGGCATATATTCCCGTGTCCCCTGCCAGTATGATGTTGTCCCTCACTATCCCTTTTCCGGCGGTGACAGATGCATAGCCGTCCATATCATATCCGACGTAGTAGTATGTGAAGTATATGGCGTCGCCGTTGACCGTGTCGACCGTATTCCTCTCGACGATGTAGTCGCCGAAGACGGCCACGGAATTGCCATAGACACATTCTCCGGAATCATATGGGCCAGTCCATATCCCAACATCGTCCTCGTTCCATATCTCGTTGTTGGATACTGTGGCGCTGCCGACCTGGCAATAGGAATCGTCGTACATCTCATATGCGAAGTAGTACCACCACCAGACATATAATCCACAGCCATCGTCGGCCCGGATGTCGTTTCCATCTATCAGGCTCTCGCCGAAGATAGCTCTGGAGTTCTCGTACATGTATGCTCCGAAATCGTAGGGCTCCCAGTCTATGCCATTGTATACGGCGGCGATGTCGTTGTGGAGGAAGTTGAAATATCCCATCTCAAAGCGGCTGAACCCGTACATCTCATAGCCCCAATCACATATATCGCTCCAATACATGCCATCTTCATCCGTCTCTATGTCGTTGTCATTGAACTCCACGTTCCCGAACTGAGCCAGGGAATCGTCGTATAGATATGCGCCGAACTCGTTCATACTCTCGAAATATATCCCAACCGCGTTCCATGAGAGGATCTCGTTGTTATTGAACTGTATGTCGGCGAAGAGCGCCACGGAACTGCCCTGTAGCAGATATCCCCAGCCTTCCATGTAGGCGTATATCCCATCTTCGTCCGCCTCTATCTCGTTGTCGACGACCGCGAAACGACCGAAGGATGCCGTGGAGGAATCGTCCATGTCATACGCCCAGTAGGTCATCGATTGCATGTATATGCCAATGCCCCCGTTCGCGTCGATGGTGTTCTCGGCGATCATGAACTCGCCGAAGGACGCGCTGGCAAAGCCGCGTAGGGTATACCCTCTGTTCTCCATATGGGCAATGTATATGCCATCTCCCGACGCGTCGATGGTGTTGCCTGTTATAGCAAAGTCGCCGAAAGATGCGCTGGCAAAGCCGTCCATATCATAACCCCAGCTATGTAACTGGTTCAGGTATATCCCATCGTTCCCCGATGATATCGTGTTGTCGGCTATGGTGAAGTCGCCGAAAGAAACGGTGGCGCTCTGATCCATGGAAAAAGCCCAGTGATGAAGATTCCTTCCGTATATGCCATAGTTTCCGGCGTCTATGGTGTTGTCGCCGAATATGAAGCCGTCGAACACGGCCTCGGAGTTGTCGTACATATCACGGCCGTTGTTGTTCCACGTGCCGAGATATATGCCATTGTCCCCCACATAGATGTCGTTTGAGCTTACCACTACTTCCCCTATATGACAATACGCGCTACCATGCATATCGAAGCCGTTTTGGCTGAAACGGAAGCGTATGCCCATGTTAGACCACGAATAGACCTCGTTGTCCGTGATCAGGAATCCCTCGAGGTATACCTGGCTGTGATCATATGCCAAATTGCCTATCTGGCGTAGGGTCAACCGTATGCTGGCATCGCTGTTGGAGACAAAGATATTGTCCGATACTTCCGCCTGGCCCAACGATACGGAGGATGCGTCGTAGATCTCATATCCGATCTGCTGGTACATGATGCGATAGGCCGTGTTCGATGCGAACACGTCGTTGTGCTGGGCCTCCATGGCACCGCCGGTCACCCGAGCATTCTGGTATAGATAGGCGCCGACCTCCTGCAGACGGGTGTAGATGCCGTAGTTGCTGGAATCCCATATCTCATTGTGGTCCACCACTATGTCCCCGAATGTGAAGGCGGAGTTGTCATACATATCGTAGCCGCTATCGTAGAGGTAGAAGTAGATGGCATAGTTCCCTGCGTCGACGATAGTGTTTTCGCGGATGATGAAATCCCCTGCTGTGACCGAAGCATAGTTGTACATCCCGTAAGCACTGCAATCTCCCTCTATGGTTATCCCGTCGTTGCCGGCGTCCACTATGTTGTTCTCTATGATCATGTCCTTCGTGCGGATGGCGGTCTGGTCATAGATCTCACTGCCGACATGGTCCCAGTACACATAGATGCCATCGTTGCTCGCGAGCACATCGTTATCGTGTATCACTGTCTCCCCGACCGATACCGTGGTGTCGCCGCCGAAATAGTTGTAAGAAAGATCCCACCAGTCCACATATATTCCGTCGCCGCCCGCGTCGATGATGTTCCATGCGATGTCGAACGCGCCCAGCGAGATGGACACGTCCTCTATGTAATCGAACCAGCCGAAGAAATAAATGCCGTCACTCATTGATGTTATCGGGTTGCCGGTAATTATTATGTCGCCCCATGTGACCGTGCCACCGTACATCTCCTCGACCGCGTAATTATCCACATATATCGCATCGTTGGCTATGTCAATAACGTTGTTCGTTATTATCGTCTGGCCGACCACTATGTCCGGAGAGCCAAAGGGCTCGTAGAAGAACAGCTCTTCGATATAGAACCCGCCGGTGTTGATCAGCGTGTTGTCGTGGAACAGTATGTCGCCCAGGACCGCCGAGTCCACTCCCTCCACGTAGAGGTCCATGTTGAAGGCGTCGCTGGTGGTGTCGAAGTGGTTGTGCTGCACCGTCAGTTCGCCCATGATAAGCGTACATGGGTTGCCGGAAAAGACCTTCCAGAGGTTAAACCCGACACCCGTATCTCCCACGAAGGTGTTGTTGTGTATGTTGAAATAGGGTATGTTGATGGTCGGGCCCACGACCGCCCACAGGTCGAAGTATATCCCCGTGCCGCTGGTGGTGGTGATGTCGTTTCTGTATGCCTCCACGGCGAACGCACCGTCCAGATATATCCCCTCGGAGCCCCAGGGATTGTCATTGTAGATGTGGTTGTCATGGAAGACCACATTCGTAGGTGCGGCGAGGTCGTTGTTGATGACATATATTTCGCCGGTGCCCCCCCCCTGGTCATTGTTGATGAACGTACAGTCCCTCACGGTCAGGTCGCTATCTTCAGCCATGATGCCAGGGCCGTTGTTGTTGATGAACTCATTGTCGTGGACGGTCATGCTGCCCTGCAGATATAGCCCTGCCCCGCCCCAGGCACCATTCTGGAAAAAGACGTTGCCTTCCAGGGTCATACCCGGCGAGTTCATCACAAACCCGCCGTGTATAAGACAGTTCTCTATGAGGTTGTTCGTTATCTCGGTATTGTTGGCCTCTATGACGGCGAAGGCCAAGAAGGAATCGTGGATGCGATAATATGGGTCCAGACCGGAGTCCATGGTGTAGACGCCGTTCTCTCCTGCGAAAACGATGCCTATGCCATTCGGGGAGAATACCCGTGCCCCTACGATGTTGCCAGTGGCGTTATTCAGGCATATGCCGATGTTCTCGAACAGGCTCGGTGGGCCCCCGATCGAACCACAGTACTCGACGCTGCTGTATCTGATGTTGAGGGAGCCTCCCTCATACACGTTGAGATAGTACCAGTGGCCCAGATCAACGTTGGTTATCCTGGTCTCGTCGTCGATGGTCGTGGGATCGTTATCCCCGTCCCTGATAGTGAGTGTCCCTCCGTCCATGACGTGGATGTACTGGGTGTTGGGGATGGTGGAGTTCATTATGAACAGCACGTTCTCCAGCGTAAGGGAGCCTGTTACGGTGATGTTGCAGGCGAACATGACCTCATTCGATATGGTCTCATAGCCAGATACCACATATCCCGTGGTCCAGTCCCTGTGGACCACGAAGACCACGTGGGTGCTAAAGGCCTCTACGTTGCCAGCGACATCGATGCTGTGATAGTCGATGAATACTGTCTGTCCAGCATATCCTGCCAGATTGAACGGGCCAAGATATTCCGTCCAAGCACCGCCGTTGAGTCGATACCAGGAGGATTCGATGCCAGAGGGCGCGGGACCGATATTGTCGTGGGCATTCAATATGAACGGAGTGCCCTCCGTAACATATTCCTGCACATCCACGAAATAGGGGTCACCTATCGCGAGTGCTGTGACCGGAGGCGTGTTGTCCAGATGCACAGAGAACGAGCCGTCTATGCGCCAGTTCGTCACGTTATCCTCGGCGCGTACCGGTATGACGTAGACGAAGTTGTCCGCACGGGCGTTCACAGGGCTGATAGCGTAGGATACCATGTAATCTCCTCCGCCTATGTCCGTGACCGTCTCGTCCCCAGGCAGGTAGGTGCTGTCAACATTGATGAAATCGGCGGTCACCAGGTATCCCGGTTTGTCCCAGGTGGTGACGAACATGATAAGATCCCCGTCCTTGTATATGGTGTCAACATCCAAGGACACTGTGCTTATCCAGACGGGTTCCGCGGTGGCCAGCCAGAAGATCACAGGAATACACGGATCCTCCACGTTG
>DAOVJP010000406.1 GCA_030673205.1 Thermoplasmata archaeon | reverse complement strand
GTGCACTGGCTGCGGGCGATGGCTGGAAGGGGACCCGAAGGAATGTCCTATCTGTGGGAGCCCTGTGAAAGTAAAGAGGGTGAGGGAACCGCGCTAGGGATCGAGCATCACTTCCCAAAACGTCTTTGGCGCTGTTGGTAGGAGCGCATGGCACGGAGGAAATCTATCTTTCTGAACCCGGGCCAGTACACGTCTGTGAAATACAACTCGCTGTATGCCATCTGCCATAATAAGAAATTGGATATGCGTACCTCGCCCGACGTCCTCAACACCAGGTCCGGGTCCGGGAAATCGCTGGTATAGAGGTAACTGGAAAAGATCTTCTCGTCTATGGACCCTGGCTCCAATTTTCCTTCCTTCACATCCTGAGCGACGTGTTGTATGGCCTGGATTATCTCCTCTCTGCTCCCATATGCTATGGCGATATTGTAGAAGTAATTGTCATATCCTCTCGTCCTCTCCTCCGCATAGGCTATGGCTTCCCGAACGTTCTCCGGGAGCAACTCGTTCTGGCCCATGGTCTGGACACGTATCTTGTTCTTATGTATCCGCTCATCGTCCGCCAATTTGCGAAAGTTGATCTCGAACATGTCCATGAGCGTGTCCACCTCCTCCGAATCCCTGTTTATGTTCTCTGTTGAAAAAGCATACACTGTGAGTATCTTCACACCCGTCTCCAAGCACCAGTTCATGACCTCCTCCAGTTTGTCCTTTCCCATCTCATGCCCTTCCAAGGGATTCAGTCCGAATTCTCTGGCGAACCGTCTGTTCCCATCCATTATTATCGCCAGATGTTGGGGTTTCTGGCCATCCATGACCTCAGCAAGTAGCCTCTTCTCATAGGTCTTGTATGCCTTGGACGATATCGCCCTAGCTATCTCTTTAGCCATGGTAGGTCATCCTGGCGGATTGCCATCAACATGAATGGTGTGCTAGATACCTGGTCTAGTCTACGCCCATCACCACAACGTCGCGGACCGCCTTCATATTGGTGAACGGAAGAATGATCCTGCCCTGTGCGTCGGTCTGGAACAATCTGGGTTCTACCTCTTCGGCGGGCACGACCAGTACGTGGTGCACCTCTCCTGTCTTCGTATCGATGACGAAGTTCTCTATCATCCCCAGGATCTGGCCGTCGTTTGTCATAACGGTCTTTCCTCTAAGCTCAGTGGCGAACTTTTTCATATAGACACCTATCCGTATATCCTCGCGATCGAGTCGTCCCGCTCCTCCCTCTTGGGAACGGTCTGCTCCAGCTGGCTCTTAATGCTTTCGTAGTATTTTATAGTTTCCTCACTTACTGAAGAAGAAATGATGCAAAGCGCTTCCTGAAAATGCTTCTGGCACACCTTCTTTGCCTCCTTGTTCTCTCGTATGGCCACCATCGCAGCCTCCCTACAGAGACCTTCTATATCCGCCCCGACATAGCCTTCGGCCGCATGGGCCAGTGCGTCCAGGTCCACGTCCTTGTCCAGAGGCATGTTCCGGGTGTGTACCTGGAATATCTTCTTTCTTCCCTCTTCGTTGGGAACGCTCACGAGTATTATCTTATCGAACCTGCCGGTTCTCAAAAGGGCAGGGTCCACCATATCGGGGCGGTTGGTCGCAGCTATGACGAGAACATCACGCATGTCCTCTATACCGTCCATGCTGGTGAGCAGTTGGTTGACTATTCGTTCGGTGACGCCTGTATCCGTTCCTCTTCCCCTTGTAGGAGCTATGGAATC
>DAOVJP010000044.1 GCA_030673205.1 Thermoplasmata archaeon | reverse complement strand
TGTAGTGTGCAGATAGCTCGAGTATGAGTTCCGCCTCGTGCACACGGTTGTTCGTGTCGTTGTGATAATCGCTCCCCCCGAGAGAATTGTCGTCGCTCATGTTCGCCACTCGTAGGCTGGGGCAGGCCTGCCACAGGAGGGCTACCACGCCGGATATGTGTGGGGTGGCCATGCTGGTGCCGGATATGGCGAGGTAGTATGCGTCCCCCCGGCCCTGGGCGGTCATTGCGGATATCATCGTGCGCCTGGCTGCCGTGGACCATATCTTGACCCCGGGTGCTCCGATGTCCGGCCAGGTGAAGTCATCATCCGCAGCCCCACGGGAGCTGAACACTGCCATCTCTTTTCCATCGTGGCTCGTGGCGGCGACGCAGATGGCCGATGGCTCGAGGCTGTATGGGTTCGTGGTCACCTCATGGCCATCGTGGTTCTCCTCTCCCGCGTTCCCGGCGGCGAACACCACCACCACATTGTTCTCGTAGGTTATCCTTCGAATAGCATCGTTGATCCCACTGCTAGCATCGTAGTCCGCGGAGGAGCCCCAGCTGTTGCTGACCACCCGGATGTTGTAGGGATTCTGTCCCGGTCGCGTGTTCTCGTACACCCATTCCAGGGCTCCCAAGGCGTTTATGATGGCCACAGCCTCTCCGGTACTCAGCCCTATGAGGTTGGCTCCTGGCGCAACCCCCGCCCTGGCCCCGCCGGATGCATCCCCGTTGCCAGCTACGGTGCCTGCACAATGGGTTCCGTGGCCGCTGCTGGTATCACTGTTCTCTATCTCATACCATGGGCCGACACCGGTGTCTGATTTCAGATTCATTATCGTCTTCTCCCCGTAGTCCAGGTCCGGATGTCCTGCGTCCACCCCTGAGTCTAGGATCACCGCCGTCACCCCTGTGCCATCTATCCCCGGAAGAATGTTCCCTGCGGTGTCCTTTATGCGCGTGTTCCATGCAAGGGTGGCGTTTATCACCGTTGTTGTCCCGTCCATCATGTGCTCCAGGGGGTCGTTGTGCTCTATCCAGTCCACGCCTTCAAGGAGGGTGGTCCGCAGCACCGCCCGGGGCATGCCCTTGGCGTATACTGCGTCTATGAAGTCGAAGGTGTGCAAAGGCTCCAGACCAGCCGAGCGGAGAGCCAGCAGGTCCGGCTCTCTCACATCGTGTTGGAAGTGGACGAGCACCTCTAACGGTTCGGGGCTGCTCATCTTTTCTCTCAAAGAGGGAGAGAGGATGCTCATATCGCCCCTAGCCGAGGTGGCGGAGGGCGATGCTGTCAACAGTATCAAAAGGATCATTACACATGCGGCGAGGATCTTTTCTTTCATGGTGGGACACCTTCTTCTATATTGTAGGGGCTTCTCTTTTCTTCCCCTTTCTATCTTATCCTCCCCCGTTCTATAAAGGGCTCTTCCCTAATTACGATGCAGGGGTATGGTCGTGGGGGCGTGGGGTAGAGTGTGGTTGTTGGAGTTGCAATAGAGAGGGGCGGTTGTAGGGAGGGATGAACGGAGAGCAGGGAAGGGGTCTAAGTGCTTTTTGGTAAACGGAACGTTTCGTTCGGACCGCCCTATTTTTAAGGAGATAGCACCATTAGGTGGTATCATGTTCATCGGTAGGTTAGACACCCCGGAGGAGGCGATCGGGGTCGAGAATCTCATGCATCTGGCCTTTCCCGAAGGGAATGAACGGGAGCTATACGAGCATTTCGTGGAGCATCATCCCCGGAATGATGAGATAGAGCGCATTGTGGCGGTGGAGGATGGCATAGTCGTGGGCCATGCTATGATCATACCGCGAAGGTTATGCTGGCACGGCGCGCACGTCGAGGCGGACGAGATCGGGTTCGTGGCGACCCACCCCGCATATCAACGCCGAGGCATAATGACCGCCCTCCTCAGGAAGACCATGCTCTATCTACAGGATAGGAGAAGGGCGATATCCATTATATATGGAATTCCATATTTTTATAGGGGCTTTGGCTATGAATATGCGATACTGGATGACACCTTCGGCCCCTTTTCCACCATACCTCTCTCCAAGATCAAAGGGAAGGGCTTTTCCGCCCGGCCTCCCAAACCAGGGGACGTGAACCGTTTGAACAAGCTCTTCGAGAAGGCGAGCCAACCCATGGGGCTCTACGCACCACGCGGCCCCGCGGAATGGTATTTCCAGGAAGCGCTTATAGCATCTTCCGAGGGAGGGGGGAGTGTTGTATTCACGAACAAGAACAGGATCAAAGGGTATGCCCGGTATGAGCACACCAGCAGAGGATTGGTTGTGAGGGAACTGGCGGGAGAGGGCATGGGGAAGAAGGAGGGAAAGATGGAGTATCTGGCTAGCCTAAAGACACTAGCCCGCAAGGAGGAGAAAGAGCTGTGCCTTTGTCTTCCCCCTATTCACCCACTGTTGGGGACAGTGTCCGGACTCGGAGGGGAGAGGAGAAGCATACATTACGGGGCATATGTGAAGATGATATCCCTAAAGGGGCTGTTACATGCCTTGAGGGAGCCCATGGATAGGAACATGAAGAGCAGGGGGAACGAGTTCACCGGCTCCCTGTTCTTGGATATATATGAGCAGTCGGCCACCATATCCTTTGAACAGGGGAAGATCGCAGGCATACAGGAGGGGAAGAAGGGAGCGGACATCCACATACGAGTGCCGCCCAATATCATCGTCAAACTGGCCACAGGATATTCCGGGGTGGAGGACATAGCGGGAATATGCGACGTTCTGGCCAGTTCCGAAGGATTGGCTCTGTTGGGAGACCTATTCCCGAGAGCCATCCCATATATATGGTTCTACGACCGTTGAGACGTTGGAAGCGGGGGGCGGGTGCGGAGCGGCGTCTGGCACTAGGGTCGTTGGTGGGATGACAGTTTTGTGGATGTGAATTGGGATAGGAGGTGGGGATAGGAGGTTGGTAGGAAATATGAAATTGAAGATAATCCGCAGGCTAAAAGGTCAGGGCGACCGGTAAACTATTTATCCTCTACAAGAATCACTGTCCGTTATGGCGAGGAAGAAAGAGGAGAGGACCGAGCTTCAAAACGCCGAAAAAAGGTACAATGATCTAGTGGAACGGCGGGACGATCTCAACAACCAAGGCAGGGCTAGTTTCGATGTCAGGAACACATTGAATACCGAAAAGCGGAGGTTGTATGAAGAAGTACAGATCCTCAACGACCAGAAGAGGAAACTGGGGGACGAGTTGACACTGCACAAGCGCCGCAGGGACGAATATCAGGGCGCTGCAAAACAGCTCATAGGCACGAAGAGGGATAAGCGCAAAGGCGTCCACAAGAACCTTCCTGGGGATATAGGCGCTTTGAAGGCCGATGTACGACTACTGGAGATAAAACAGGAGACCACCCCGCTCTCCCTTGCCAAAGAGCGGGCGGTCCTGGACGAGATAAAGGCCAAACAGGCGGAGATCATCCGGCTGGAAGAACTGTTCGGGAAGCAGACCGTTGTGGTGGGGGAACTGGAGGATATGGACAAGTCCATAGACGACCTCTTCGCCAAGGGCGACGAGGAGCACCAGATGGTGTTGACCCTTGGTAAGGAGTTCAAAGAGATATGGGGGAAGTTGGACGGAGCCAGGAAAGAGATATCTCACCTGGCGCTTGAGGCCAACAAAAAGCATGAAGAGGGGCTGGCATTCCGCGAGGAGGCCACCAAATTCCATGTGAAGGCCATGGAGATGCGCCAAAAGGTAATGGCCGCCAAGAAAGAGAAATGGGCGGAGAGACAGGCGCATCGGAAGGAACTTGAGGATTACAACAAAGAGGTCAGGGCGACATTTAACGACGAGAAGGAGAAGGAGAAGGTCTTGGACGACGCCCTAGCGATCCTGATGAAGGGTGGAAAGATAGAGATGGGATGAAGATGAAGGCTGTCATACTGGCGGGAGGAGTTGGTACACGCCTTAGGCCACTCACTGACAACCGTCCCAAACCCTTGGTTCCAGTGGGAGGGAAGATGTGCATAGAATTCGTCATATCCTCTCTGGCCGAGGCAGGTTTCAGGAGGATAGTGATAACAACGGGTTACATGTCCGATCGTCTCATAAGCGCCATGGGAGATGGGGACAGGTATGATTCCTCTATCCTGTATTCTTTCGAAGAGAAGCCAGCGGGCACTGCGGGCGCTGTGAAGAAGGTCGAAGCATTCCTGGATTCCACTTTCGTCGTGGCCAGCGGAGATGTGTTGGCGGATGTGGACATCGCTTCCCTCTACAAATTCCACAAGAAGAAGGGCGCCCTTGCCACCATAGCACTCACAAAAGTGGAGGATCCGTGGGAGTTTGGCATAGTGGGCCTGGACGAAGATGGACGCATACTGCGTTTCAAGGAGAAGCCCAAGAAGGAGGCGGTGTTCTCCAATCTGATCAACGCTGGCATATACATCTTTGAGCCAGAGGTACTGGATTACATACCTGAGAAGGAGGTCTATGACTTTTCGAAGGATGTGTTCCCCGCGCTTCTGAAGAAAAAAGCGGCCTTGTATGGGATGGAAATACCCGGTGTGTGGAGAGATATCGGCAGACCAGAGGATCTGCTGATGGCTTCCATAGATGTGATAGAGCGGAATGGGGCGGAGACGGGGGATCCATCTCTTGGCAATGATGTGGAGATCGTGGGAAAGGTGTTCTTCGGAGAGGATGTCAGAATAGGGCCGCGGGTGAAGATAGAGGGGCCAGCATATATCGGGGATGGGGTGAAGATAGGACGGGACTCCACCGTGATCCGCTCCTTCATATATCCCGGGGTCAAGGTGGACCGGGACACCAACATACTGGAGAGCATCGTCCTTGATAACTCTCAAGTAGGTTGGAGGAATGATATGGAGGGTACAATAGTGGGGTACGGTTGCACGATAGAGGACGATGTCAAACTATCCAACACCATACTGGGAGACGATACCCGGGTGAACAAACACTCCATAATCTCCAAGGCGAACATATCCTCCAAACCCTAGCGGCCCATGAAAGGGGCGAGAACTGGATATAGGACACACTTCTCCCGGGCCATCTTCTTGTTGAGTTTCATGCCCATGCGAAAAGCATGCTTTGCCTCCTTCTCTTTCTTCTCCTCCGCCAAAAGGAGGGCTTTGTGGAGCCACGCCCTCGGAAACTTCTCGTTCAAGAGCAATGCACGGTCCGCATATGCCAGAGCCCTCTTTCTTTTCCCCATCTCCCTAGCAGTTTCGGAGAGCAGCATCCAGCCCATGGGTTTGTCGGGCTCCATCTCCACCAGGGTCCGGGCGGAGGCACGTGCTTCGGAAGATCGACCGCGCTCCAGACTTGTCTCGGCAACGGCCTTCAGCGCTCTTCTGTTCTTGTTATCGATGTCCAATAGGGCTTTGGCCGCCACCCCAGCCTCCTTTGCATCGGCCATCTGCTCACAGAGGGATAGATAGAGCTCCCAGCCCTCCGTCGAGAAAGGATAGGAGGATACATAGGAGCGGCATACGGCCAGTGCGAGGGCATGCTTTTTCCATGATCGCAGAACCCGTGCTCGAGATAGGAGGAGTTGGCTGGACATGCCCACGGCTTCTTCCGCCTCTTCCGTGGCCTTGTACGCCTCCTCGTATCCCCTGCCCGCGGACAAAGCGGTTATGAGGTTGGTCCAGGCCCCAAGGCCTCCTCCATGTTCCACTGCCTGTCGGAAGGCGTTCACGGCCTCTTTATGCTTGCCGAGGCGCAGCAGGCTCCGTCCCTCCAGGCTTAACGCTCTCTTTCCTCTATCCCCTTTTCTAGCCAGCCCCAGTGCCTCCTGGAACCTGCCCTTCGAATAGGCGTCCTCGCCCTTCTCCAGGCTATTCATAGGTAAACCTCAGTTTCCCCGGTAGCAACCCGTTCATGTGTAGGGAATCGAGGGAGTGGTTGATAAGGTTTTTGCAGGGAACGAACGATGTCTATGGCCTGCACACATGTCTCTTATCTCACATGCTCCTGCCCCGCACACATGCGTCTATCTTCTGCACATGTCTCTATTAACAAAACCTATATAACCCGCGGGTGTTGTGGCGCTCCCATGGCCGAATACAATTATGAAGAGCTGTTAGACAGGGCGAAGGCGAAGCTCCCAGAGGACATAGCCAAACATGAGCGTTTCACCGTCCCCGAGGCCGATGTCCTATTAGAGGGCAAGAACTCCGTCTTCCGCAACTTCGGAGAGATAGTGGCCGTGCTGAACAGGGACATCAACGATGTATTCCAGCATCTTCTCAAAGAACTCGGCACCTCTGGCACCCTTCAGGGGAAGGACCAGGGAGCGAGGGTCATGTTCAAGGGAAAGATAGGAGGGCGGCAGATAGACGACAAGGTCGCCATATATGTGAACAACTTCGTGCTATGCTCGGAGTGCCAGCGCCCAGATACACGCCTCGAACGTGAAGGCAGGACCCACATATTGGCCTGCGATGCCTGCGGAGCCAAACGCCCGGTTCACGTGAAGAAAAGCACCAAATCGAAGGACAAAGAAGATGTCATAAGGGCCGGACAGGTCTATGAGGTCATGATACAGGACGTTGGCTCAAGGGGCGATGGGGTAGCCCGCCGGGGCAAATATATAATATACATCCCGGGCACGGCTAAGGGAGCCATCGTGAAGGTCAAGGTGGAAAAGGTAAGTGGCACCAGGGCCTTCGGCCGTGTGGTGAGAGAGTGAACAAGGATACCAAGCCCACCATAATGATGGGGATGATGATGTGCATCTCCCATCTTTTGGCCATAAGCCTAGTGCTTCCGTTCAAGGATTATTATCAGGATCCCAAAGCGAACCCCGACGACCCATCTTTGCTCTTCCTCTACCTGGGATTCATGCTGCTCGTTACTGGTATCTTGCTTCTGGTCTTCAAATACGGTCTGGATAAAGGACTCAAATATATTCTCTATTTCATGTTCGGGATGATCATCTTCACCGTCCTCCAACTCCCCCTGGCCTTCCTCCTATGGTATTCCGGTGCTGGCCCGCTATCCGGGGACCTCGGGGCGCTGGCTGCCATCGTCATTACGGTCGTTTTGATGGCTGTCTACGCGGTGAAGAAGGTATGGTATCTCACTAATGTGATAGGTATATTGATAGCAGGGGGGTCCATGGCCATATTGGGCGTGAACTTCTCCATCCTACCAATCTTCCTCTTTCTTATCGCCCTTGCCATATACGACTATATCGCCGTATACAAGACCAAACACATGCTCACCCTTGCCGAGGGCATCATACCCATGGGCGTACCCATACTCCTATCTGTCCCCAAGACGGGGGTCAAACTTAAGCCGGGGCACATCCCCAAGGTAAAGCTCACGGAGAAAAAAAGCTCCGGAAAGGTGGAAAAGGCCCCTGAGAGGGATGCCATGTACATGGGACTCGGAGACATAATCCTCCCCGGCCTCTTGGTCATATCAGCTATAGCCTTCCTTCCGATGCACGCCACCCTGGGTAAATGGGGCGCGGGGATCGTCGCTTTCAGCACATTGTCCGGCATTCTCGTCAGCTATATAGGCCTGGCCTGGCTCGTTATGAAAGGCAAGCCCCAGGCCGGTCTACCCTTCCTCAACACAGGAGCCATATGTGGTTATATCGTAGGATACATACTCATATTCCAGAACCTCAGCCTCGGAATGAACTTCTCGTGGTGAGTGTTGTGGCGATTGTTGTGGTAGGTGTTGTGGTGAGTGTTGTTTTGAGTGCTGTTCTGTGCATTGCGGCAATCAAGGAGGAAGCGATATCATGAAGATACTGGCCCTTGCGGACGTGCACGGCAACGAGAACGCGTTGTACAAAGCCAGCGATTGGATACGGAAACACCGACCAGATGCCGTGGTACTGGCCGGAGACATAACACACTTCGGTCCGGAAGCATGGGCGGAGAGGTTCGTCCGCGCCCTTGTGGACCAGGATGTCACTGTACTGGGGGTTCCAGGCAATTGTGACCCGCCAGAGGTGAGTTCCGCCATAGAGAGAGGAGGAGGCATCTCGCTCCATGAGAAGAGGGTGAAGGTGGGCTCCGTGGTGTTCGCAGGCGTCGGAGGCTCCAACCCCACCCCGTTCCCAACACTCTATTCTAGAGGAGAAGAAGAACTGAGAACGGCCGTGGAAGGATTGCTGAAGGACGTGGACGTGTTCGTCAGCCATGCACCTCCATGGGGAAAGAACGATGTGGCCCATCGTGTGGGAGGGCACACAGGGAGCAAGGAACTGGCCCGACTGCTGGAAGAGTGGCGCCCAAAGGTAGTGGTGACCGGGCACATACACGAAGCCAGGGGAGTGCAGGAAGAGGATGGGATAGTGTATATCAACCCTGGCAAGGCTGGCGCGGGTAATGGAGGATGGGTGGAAGTGGAGCATGGGGAGAAGGCGAGGGCAGTGCTGCTCTGACCTTGTTTCCGTAGGCACTATCAGAAATATTTGTCCATGGTGGTCTGGTCGTGAGGCAGTTCCATGCGCGGTGGCTCTATCTCACGGTATTCCAGGTCGTTCATCGAGAGTATGGTCCGGGCGGTTGGCTGTACCCGGGGCGCCACGAGTATCCCCCGCACCGGAGCGTCCGGGTTCTTCTCTCGCACATCATTGATGTATGCCAGCAGTTGGTTCGCGGCACTGGGGCCGGCGCTGCTCCTCTTTACCTCTA
>DAOVJP010000370.1 GCA_030673205.1 Thermoplasmata archaeon | reverse complement strand
TCCTTGTGCTGGATGACATTCTCATGGAAGAAGGAGAGGAAAGGTGGTACGACCCGGGCTCGGTGCTCCACGGCGACCGTTCTTTCACCCTGAAACCCCTGGGAGATGAGAGGCCAGTGTTCTATACCAGCACCCGGAACTCTCTCTGGGAGAGAGTGGAGAACCTTGTTGCGCCCGAGGACCCGGGGGTCAAGGCCATAGTCTCCGACCTGCGAAGCCAATATGGAGAAGGATACAACGTGGACCACGCGGTTGCCGCCTTTCACTATGTCAGGCGCAACATAGACTATGAGATAGAACTACCTGGGGAGGATAAATGGCAGAGTCCCGGTGAGACTCTAAGGGTGGGAAGGGGGGATTGTGAGGACCACTCCCTCCTGCTGGCGTCCATAATAACGGGATTAGGAGGCGGCGTGAGGATCAACGTGATCTCAGGCCACGCTTTCCCAACCATATACCTCGGCTCCACCACCGAAGAAGCGAACACACTTTGGAGGGCGGTGGAACGGTTCTATGACCTAGATAGCAGCCTGCCATCGGAGGCGCGCCCCAGTCCCTGCTGGATAGTGGACGATGGCTATTGGCTCTGCGCTGACACTTTGGGCGGCCTGTACCTCGGAGGGTTGCCGGTGAACGCAGCCCCCACCTATCCACCATCCTATTCATCATCATCTTCTGCGGCATCTTCTTCTGCATCCCTCCAGACATGGGAATGGTCCTTCACCTCCACCATGGTGGTCTCGATGATACCGGCATAGGCTCATCCACTCCACGACTTCCCTTCTGGCCTCATACTCATCCTTCCACGACCATCTCCTCATCCCCCACCTCATCTAGCTATCCTCATCCCCCACATCCTTATCCCTCCTTCCTCTTCCCTCGAACCAAAAGGAGATATACCTCTTTCTCTTTGCGGGCGTATGCAATCCGATGAGAAGCTCAAGGATATTTTGGACGTGGTGGAGAAGGATAGCATAAAATTCATACATCTGGTATTCATGGACATACTGGGTTTCCAGAAGACCGTGGTCATACCCGCCAACCGTCTGGAGAGAGCGATGCTGGATGGCGTGGTGTTCGACGGTTCCAGTGTGGTCGGTTACACCACCATACACGAGTCGGACATGCGGCTCGTTCCCGACCTGGATACCTTTTTGCCATTGCCCTGGTACGAGACAGACATGAAAACGGCCCAGGTCATATGCAATATCCATGAATCCGGAGGGAAAAGGTTCGGAGGCGATCCACGATACATCCTCCAGAAGACCATGAAGAAGGCTTCGGAAATGGGATGCATATTCAACACCGGACCGGAATACGAGTATTTCCTCTTCAAAGTGAATGGAGGGGAGGCCGTACTGGAGGACAAGGGAGGATATTTCGATCTGATGCCCATGGACCGGGGGGCGTTAGTCACCAAAGACATTATCAGCAACCTCTTGGCCATGGGCATAGAGGTCGAGACCGGACACCACGAGGTGGCCCCCAGCCAGTACGAGATAGACCTGAAATATTCGGATGCCATGACCAGCGCCGACCGGGTGTTCGTCCTCAAATACGCCATAAAGACCCTGGCACTCAACCGCGGTCTTCATGCCACCTTCATGCCAAAACCATTGAACAATGTGAATGGCAGTGGAATGCATGTCCACCAGAGTTTAATGAAACCGAATGGGACCAATGTGTTCTATGACCCCGATGGCAAGAATTGCCTGAGCAAGACGTGCCTGAGCTATTTGGCCGGCCTGCTGGAACACGCCAGGGACATAACCGCTGTGTTAGACTCCTGGCCCAACTCATACAAACGACTCGTCCCTGGCTTCGAAGCCCCGGTGTATGTCTGCTGGGCGAAGAAGAACCGGACCGCCTTGATCCGTGTGCCTGCGGGGGGCGAGACCAGCACCAGATTGGAGATGAGAAGCCCTGATAGCGCCGGGAACCCATATCTCCAATTCGCGATCCTGCTGGCTGCGGGCATGGACGGTATCAAACGCGGTCTGGAACCCCCGGAGCCT
>DAOVJP010000097.1 GCA_030673205.1 Thermoplasmata archaeon | reverse complement strand
CGCTTCCTGTTCACGAACGTGCCTGCAACACCCGATACTTTTACCATCCCCAACGGCGCTAACAACGACGAGATAAAATTGATCCCTCTTAGTTGCTCCGATGTCGGTTGGATCGGTGGGATCAACGGCGACGCAACCAAGGACCATCAGGTCACCTTCACATTCACCATGGAAAAGCAGTCCTGGGCTATGTGGACGAGCTTCGCCCTGGCTGGACCTGTGGGAGACCCAACAACACCGGGCACCGGTCTGGATGAACTGTTCACATGGGACATCATGGGCAACATTCACGGGCTGACAGGTGGCAACGAGAGCATCTACGACGAGTTCGGCGTATACAGATACGCGGAGTTCACCAGCACAGGGCTGCCCGGAGAGTTCGGCGGCAGTGGTCCGCCTAACAGCGACATAGTCTTGACCCCAACAGGCAACGCCTTTGCTAACTTCTCCTCCAACTACAACTACAGCTTCGGCGTCTACATCACGGATGACATGGTCGGGCTCATCAACCCGGTCAACACGATAGACATAGACGCATGGTTCGACAGCGGCGGAGTCGCTGGTAGCCAGTTGGCAGTGGAAGGAGGAGACTTTGCAGGCATAGACTTCCTCAACCACCTCGATGCATACTATTTCAATGAGCCAGGGATCGCAGATGCCATCTGGCTGGTGGGAGACGGCGTCGGAGAACTGCCCGCAGTAGCTATAGATGCATGGAACATACCCAACGATGAAGGCCCGAACACCGTCTGTGGGAATGGTGGGCTCAACCCCACCTGGAGCGCCAATAACGGGGCCTCTAACAACCCCCTAAGCTTCCAGTGCAGGGTCGGAGCTGGAGTTCTGGAAGACAACTACCAGGGCACACTCGTATTCCTGCTCGTGCAAGAATAGACCGCCTGAGCGGCCCCCCCTCCCATCACGGGAGAATGTAACGAAACATGTAGCATATATGCCATTCCGTAACGGGAGCTACTGCTCCCGTTACACTAGAAACGTATATATATGAATGGCAACAATATCATACCTATCCTAATCGAGTAGGAGGCAATGATAAATATGGAGTGGAGAAACAAAATATTAAGCGCCGTTATCGTGGCGGCGTTCTTGTGCGCGAGCTTTGTAGGAATGACATACTTTGCGGATGACGCAGAGGCACTGGACACACCCGCTACGTCGATAGCTACCATACGTCAGGGTGCAGCCGCGACCGTCAACGACGTCGCCTGGGCACCCGACGGGTCCTGGGGATTAGCTGTGGGAGCGAGCGGCATGGTCTGGGAACTTGATGATGAAGAGATGAGTTCCACAGGTGCTGCCTTTGATGCCTTCACCGCCCAGAGCAATGCGGGCGACACCTGGTATGGTCTGGCCTGGAACGTCACCCTCGGCGGCTTCATGATCGTAGGGGACGGAATCGGCAACGCTGGCGATAACATCTACACGTATGACCAGGCAGGGGGTCTCCAGGCATGGGGAGGCCCAGTAACGACCGGCGGGGTCAATGAGGTGCTCCAGAGCATAGCCATGGTCGGAGATGAGTTCGTGGTCGTTGGACATGATGCGACCGGTCCGAACTATGTGGCATATTACTATGACGCCGATGGCAGCGCGACCGCCGGTTGGAACCTTCTCACCGGTGCCTTTGGCGCAACGGATGCGCTCATGGACGTAGCATACACCGGCGCCAACTTCGTCATGGTGGGCAAGGATGCTGCTGGTGACGGCGTGAGCTATTCCGTTGTCTTGGCCACCATGGACCCGGGTAACGATTTCACATCCACGGCCGCTGGTAGCTTCCTCACGGGGTCCAGCTTTGGCGACGCACTTAACGCCATAGACTGGTCTATTGCCGCAGGCTACGGGCTTGTGGTCGGCGAGAAGAGCACCATCTGTGAGATGGACGCCACCGGAGTCAACACGAGTTGGATACGCCCACACTTCTTGACCCTAGAGGTCTACAATTTTAGAGATGTCAAGTTCGACGCACTTGCCGTTGGATATGGAGAGGCGCTGATAGCGGGAGGCGATGGCATCGACGACGCTGCGCTGTTGAGGTACATAGACAACACCGCAGGCGGCGGGACCACGAAGAATGTCGCGAACGTTACCGACAGCGGCGGCGTTCTGGGTTTTAACCCGCTCTACTGTGTGGCGTTCAAACCCTATGCCAGTCCCCGGTACGCCACTGCCTTTGGCGACGTGGGACTCGCAGAGGGATATCAGGTATGTAATGTAGAGTCATTCAACAACATTTACACCAACACCAAGTATCCTCACATTGATTTCATGGACATCTACCAGGATTGGACGGCCATGGACACAGGCACCCTCGTGTCCAACGGCAAGGTGGACGTTGACAGCACTGGAACCAACACCGAGCTGGTCACGGTCCAGCTCAAATGCCACCACGACTCGGGATGGGCTGAGGTCACCATTATAGACCTCTATATCTGGTGGGATAACGGTCAGACCTTGACGAACAGCCAGACGATCACTCTCGCCCCAAAGATCGGGAACCCTGTGGACAACAGCTACGCCCACTTCCAGTTCACCAACATTGGAGATGTTTTCGCTGTTGTAGTTGCCGGTCAAGACGAGATAAAGCTCGTCGGCGGCGCTGACGTAGCCTGGAACACTGGCCCCAACCTTGACGGGACCCTAGACCACATGGTCACCTTCCAGTTCACCTTCGGCAAGCAGGCATGGACCTCCAGCTTCAATTGGGGTGGATTACCCGTCAGCAACACCGGCCTGGACGAGCTGGGCCTGGACGAGGCGAACACGTGGGACGTACAGGCTACCATCTCAGGTACTGGCAACGGAGCGGAGACCGTGACCGATGAACTCGGCGTCTACGTATACCAGGAGTTCATAGGGACAGGTATGCCCGGAGAGTACACCGGAAGCGGCCCGCCTAACAGCGAGATCACTTTGACCACCACTGCAAACCAGGCATATGCGAGCTTCTCCTCCAACGCGCCCTACCAGTTCGGCGTCTACTTCGAGGATGATCTATATAACAGCCTCTTCGACGATTTCATCAACGTTGATTCATATATTGCGCCTGGTGACGATGGTGTTAGGGTGTGGGGAGGCGACTATAATGACCTCGCCCCGTCCACATGGTACGGCGCCATGGATTACGCCGGTGCGATATGGCTCATAGGTGCAGCTGGCGATGGTACGGCAGGAGTTGTGGACCCGAACCTTCAGTATGACTACACCGTCTGCGGTAACCATGCCGCAGTGATCGCAGCCACACAGGCGAAGAACGGAGCCTCCGTCGCTGAGATCGGGTTCATCTGCAGCGTGGATGCGACCCACGGTGAGGACAACTATGAGGGAGTCATAACCTACATACTGGACTATTAGACCCCGTAGGTTCCCCAACGCACAACCCCCTTCATCCCTTTCATTTTTTTGGGGAGAACTATGCCCCTCTATGTAGTCGAGGACAGCACCCTATTCGCGCCTGCGCGTGGGGTAAGGTCTATATAGCTAGGCGACATACGGTAAGAGGTGAGCATTGGGCTCAATAGCCCAATGCTCAGAGACATCAGGTAAAGGAGGTATTACAGGTGGCTGACGTGCTCAACGCGCGCACGCATACGCGTCTTGTGGCGGTGGTTCTAGTGTTCTTGTTGTTGGTCACAGCGCTGCCGCTCTACCTGCCTCATTCCTTGCCAGGGGCAATGGGGGCAGAGGAGGATATGACCGTGGAGAGCACCTCTGTTCCACAGGGCCTCCAAGACGGTGTGTGGAACACCTCCAACGCCAAGGGACATTATGTGAGCAAGACGGACGGCCTCTGGGAGTACGATCCGTATGATGTGGGGGATGAGTGGGAGCAGCTCGTGAACGCCTCCGGGCTCGAAGCTATTGTTGACACGCCTGATGGCCTGGCGTGCGTGGGGGAGGATGCTGGGGGAGAGCCGATGTTCTTCAGACATGAGGGAACGTATGCCATGGGCTCCAGTGTTGTGGAGGGGGACGGGGATGTGTCCACTGACCTGTACAACCTGTACGAAGGCTTCTATCCTGCCATGGTGACCAGTTACGGTTCGGGGGACCCCGCCACTGGAGAATGGGATCCCTGGACGAGTTGGACCTCCACCGCCGCCTACCAGTCGGAATATGTGTACGAGAGGAACATCGCCGGGGCGCAGGTGAGTACTGGAGATAGGCGTGTGACCCCTGTGCCGATCATTGACTTCTACAACTACATTGATGTCGCGGGTCCCACCACCATAAACGATCTGAAGCCGTCCAGCGTGCTCGAGATGAATCCCGTGGAAGAGGGCGTGACCCTCACCTACAACGGCGGCTCGATGGACTGGAATGTGGAAGGCGACGCGTCCGGAGTGCAAGCCGGTACCCTTCAGGACTGCATCTCATTCCTTTTCTCTTCCGGCGTGAACAGTGGGCGCGTGGATCTGTATCTGGATTATGATTCGGCGAACTATGTGGATGGGAACACCATAACCTTCGAAATAGATCGCACCGGCTGGTACGAGCCATACAGCACCGTAGCGGCCGCCGACACAGATACCCTGGCACCATACTATCCCCTCTCCAATTCCAATGTGACCAACTGCGGCATCGGAGACCCCAGCGACTGGGACGATGCTGTGCGGGAGGACGTGTACATAGACCTTGACAATAGTTTCACCGTATCCGCTGGCGATGTGCGTGTGACCGCCGCCGCCGCATGGAACAATATGACCCCATCCACAGGGAGCGGTCTGCACGGTGCCTGCTACAACGAGGACAGCGGGGAAGTGACCATGGCAGGGGATGATTTCACCGCCCTCTCCTATGCCGCTCCGGAGGCCGCGACAGAGGATGCTACCACGTTCCTGGACCAGTATCAAACGCTCACCACCATGACATGGCCCATCGGCGAAGCCACCACATGGGGCCAGACCTTCGTTCCATTGGGGGAGAAGTTGCACGGTATAGAGGTGTATATCACAAGTGCGGTGGCCGACTCGGATATCACGCTCCACCTCTACGACGGAGAACCGGATAGCGGTTCTCTGCAGGGTCAGGCGGTCCTTGTCAGGGGCGATTTCTCAGCGGGATGGAACTCTTTTGAGTTCGAGACCCCTGTGGCCGTGAACCCCTGGTACATGTACTTCTTCTATCTCACCTCCTCCGGGACTTACAACGTCCTGGGCAGCGATACAGGCGCCTATGATGAGGGGAGCGCGTGGCATCGCGATGGCACTTGGAACGACCAGTCCGGCCTCGATTACGATCTAGCTTTCAAGACATTCAGGGGAGAGGAGTTCCTGGACCAGTACAACCACGGCGGTTCCGAATACCTGCAGATATACACCGATGGGATCGCTTACACGGCAGGCCAGGGCTTCTACACCACCATCGGGACCATAGGTAAGATAGACGTGTACCTCGAGATGATTGGCAGCCCCTCAGCAGACATCGTCATGACCGTCCGATACTGGAATGATGGCGGTGCGATAGAGGGCAGCACGACGCTCAACAAGAACGATATTCAGGACGGCTGGAACAGCTTCGTCTTCAGCGGCGGTCTCTCGCTGTCCAGTGGCTGGCCGGACACCTATTTCTTCTCCCTCAGCACCACGGCGACCTATGCGAACCGGTATATCGTGAAGATGTCGAGCGACAACCCCTACCATCCCGGTATGGGCGGTACGAACGATGCTTACTATAATGATGGGGTCTGGGCCACCTGGGCGGGGTGCGACCTGGCCTTCAGAACATATGATATGGTCGAGAATGTGGACCAGAGCCAGCCGAGCTCTGGCAATGTGATCGGGGCGGTCGACAGCTCGAACGAAGTGGGGCAGACGTTCG
>DAOVJP010000203.1 GCA_030673205.1 Thermoplasmata archaeon | reverse complement strand
TGGGCCAAAGCCACCATCGGGCCGGATCAGGTCTGTGGGTGGGCTTATGAGGTTGAGGCCGCTGCCGAGGGTTATGGTCTGCGGCGACTCGAATATCGGGCCACCCACGCGCCATTCGTTCGCGGGGTCATTGTCCAGTTGGATGAAGTAGCCCTCTTTGGCATACATGTTGAAGTATGAGGTGAAAGGCTCCTGGCTGGGCTCATACTTCACCCAACCACCAGCAGTGTACTTTCGTATCGCCAACACATTCACACTAGGGTTCTGGGTCTGTATCTCCAATGTAGCATTCTTACAGCCCTCGGGACCGAAACCACCATCGGGCCGGATCAGGTCTATGGGCAGGTCCATACCGAAGAGGTTCATCCCCGCACCTAGGACGAGCACAGACTTCGCCAAAACCGTATCGTTATAGACATCAACGGCCTTCCGTACACCCACCTTGTAATAATACTCGACATTGTCATCCACACCAGTATCATCATAGGTCTGCACACCGGGCCCGATAGGTGTCACATCACACAAGATGGTGGGCGCCGGGAATGCTGGGTCGGTGTCACGCATGAAGATATAACCCGTTACGCCAGCCGTTACCGAATCGGTCCACGTCAACGTCACAGCAGAGCCATCCACGGCCATGGACGCCTCCACATCCGTCGGGGGTTCTAGGCTAACAGAGTTCACCGTTATGACGGCACTGCCAGATATACCGCTGCAATTGGCCCACAACGTCCACGTTGGGGTGCTAGCCGTAGCCGCATCATAATTACACAGTGTATCTCTGCCGCCTCCAGGCATAAGGGTCGCACCATCCGCAGCCATCTTCTCCCATGTGAACGTACACGTGGTGTTCTCCATGGTCTCACCAGCATCATTCCAACCCGTGGCCACAAAGTCCTGGTTCTCACCCACGTTCATAGTATGCGTAGCCGGAGCGATGACGATGTGATCCAATGGCGGAGGAGGGGGTGCGTTCACTGTTATAATAGCACTGCCAGATATGCCACTGCAATTGGCCCACAACGTCCATGTCGGAGTGCTCGCTGTAGCCGCATCATAATTGCACAACGTGTTCCTGCCGCCTCCAGGCGTAAGGGTCGCGCCATCCGCAGCCATCTTCTCCCATGTGAACACACAGGTGGTGTTCTCCATGGTCTCACCGGCATCATTCCAACCCGTGGCGAGGAAGTTCCGATTCTCACCCACGTTCATAGTATGTGTGTCCGGGAAGATAGTGATGTGATCCAATGTCGGCATGCTGCCAGATATGGTTATCTCTATCTCGCTGTAGTTGTTGCCGTTGTTCGCATCCCCTGCGAGGAGGGTGGTGACGTTTATCCTGTACTCCGTTTCGGTGTCGAAGTTGTAGTTCCATGTGAGCTGTTGGGTGTCGTTGCGGTTCAATGTCACTGGGGTGGTCTGGGTACCGCCCCAGGCATAGTTCCAGGCAGCAGTGGGATTATTGTATATCTTTATAGCATCAACATATACGCCTTCCCATGGTTCCTGATTGTTGCCTGAAATATCACCAGTGCCAAAGTCGCCGTCACCACATCCTATGCTGCTATCGGACTTGAACCGGAATCTTATCTGGACGTTGCTCTCGCCAGCGTATGTCGAGATGTCATAGACCTTTTGTCCCCAACCAGTCGATTCGTCACCAGTGGTGTGTGGATAATAGACATATCCTGTATATGGGTCGTCTATAGAGTTCCAGCCGCTGCTAGAGTTGATCTCCACATGCATATTGTCATAGGTGGAACCCTCCACGTCATAGTCCGTGAAGAACGAAAAGTAGAGAGGGGTCCACGCTGCGGACAGATCTATAACACCGGATGTAAGCACATTGTCCATAAACGGCTCGTATTCACCAAGCAGATTGCCGCAGAACCAACCTGTAGCGCCCGAGATCGCATGGGTCGCATCCTGTTGCCACAGGTCTCCAGCAGATTCTAGGTCGGAGTGTGTCCATAAGGATTCCATATCGTCAACGTAATGCTCTGTATATGGGAACAGATCGTATTTGTATATCGTGCAGTTCACATCGAATGGTCCCTGGGGATCGGTTCCCTGGTTGGATACTGTCGCTTTTATGTCCTGCGCTCCCATCAGGTATGTGCCCTGGTCCACATGGGTGTCTATGCTGTCCACACGGGCGTCGTTCTGGGGCGGGGCCACTATGTCGATGGTTATCTTGGTGTAGTTGTTGAACGATCGTTCGTCCCCCGGAAGTTTTGTCATCATCTCTATCCAATAATCTTCGATGGTAAAGTCATAGCTCCATGTAAGCTGTTGTTCCTCTCCAGGCGCCAGAGATACGGTAACGAGGTCTTGGTTAAGGACCTCCACCGGCTTATATGGCGCGGAGTATTGTATGAGCACATCATCCACATTCCAATTCTCGCAGTCGAATGGTGCTGTGTATCTCCACCGTATCTTGACAGTGTTCTGGTCTGCCACATGTGGGCTTATGTCGTAGTTAGCGACAGTGTCCAACTGGTCCGAGGCGTATGTGATCACGTTGATCGGCCATGTGACACCGTCATCCAAGCTGATGTCCACATATCCTCTGTCACCGATGAAGTAATCATAGTTGTGCCAGAATTGGAGATATATGTGCTCATCGTAGTCTGTGAAGTCGAGTGATGGTGAGACTATCCACTCATCATGCTGCGCTCCGCCCACCGGAAATGTCGCTGAAGAATCGACCTCGTTCTGGTAGCTCCCGTGATCGAATCCCGTGGGGTTGGTGGTGAGCTTCCACCGGTCCGCATCATTCTCGCCATGGTGTTCCATGGTCCATCCGAGCTCGGCGTATGTCGGGGAGCCATCTCCCTCGAAATCCTCGTCTAGGAATACAGTGGGCGGGTCCGGCGGGTCCAGGCGGGTTATGATGCACTGCACGTTGAATGGGGCCTCGGTGCTCAAACCAGGGTTGGACACGGTGCCCACGACATCCTGCAAGCCATTGTAGTATGCGTAGCCATCCTGGTGGCTGGCCACCTCCACGGTGGCATCGTGGTCCAAGGGGGAGAGAACGAGCCATTGAAGGATACGTCCTATCAGCACCTGTCTGTCATAATCGTCCCCGTATTGGCATAGGTTGAACGTGGTCAGCACGGACCTGTAGAGGCCAGTGTCGTGCTCGTACCTGACCCCCGTGCAATTGTCTGTGGGACCAGGTGCTACCACATCATAGAATATAGGTTCTGTCGTAGCGCCAACAGGCTCTAAGGAGTCAATGGAATCGATGTTGATCCCGCCGTTCTCCGCTATCCCTGCGCTCAGACCGTCGCTGATGGCGTCTCCAGTGACACCGTATGTCGAGGTTACGGGCGTGTCGTCCTGAACGAGATTGGCATGTAGGTAGTTGGTCAGGAATACGGATGTGTTCTCCTCGGGCGAGCCCAACAGCGTCCAAGCCACATCCGGGCCGCAGATGTACATGGAGCCGCCTGCGAGCATGAAATCCCTGAACAGGTCCACCCTGTCCGGATAGTCATCGACGAAGTTCCAGCTGTCGTCTATGCTCATGCCGTAGCCGTCATCGTATATCACCGTGTCATATCCCGAGAGGTCGGGCGCACCCCTGGTGGCCACTTCCCATGTGTCATAGTCGTATCCGGCGTCG
>DAOVJP010000106.1 GCA_030673205.1 Thermoplasmata archaeon | reverse complement strand
GTAGGGTTCGAAGACTATGCTACCTTTGGCGTGCTCCTGCGGCTCTTCTTCCGGGGCCTCCTGGCCTGCCTGCTGCATGTCGAAGGGGGTTACACATGCCATCCTCCATTCCAGTTCTAGGATTTCGTTGAATATGTGCCTGAAGAGGTCCAGCATCTTCTTTCTCAGATCTGTTAGCTGATCGGCGGTGACGATGGACACGGGCTCTGGGTGGTGGAACTCGTCCACGCGCTCTATCCCATGCCTCCCTCCTCTTTCGTATCTGTTGCTGTTCGCCGTGCGGTCGAAGATCAATATGGGGAGGGAGGTGTCGGCCACTGTCTCTCCCTGTAGGCTCCAATAGATGACGGGGCACTGTGCGTAGCAGGCTCCGGCGTTCGGGGGGTTGAGCAATCCCTGCAATATGTCCTTCGGCACCTGGCGGGTTATGCTCACGTGGTCTATGAATTCCTCCCACTCTCCGGCATCCCTTGTCCTGGGCTCTGATATGTAATAGACCTCGTTGGGCACCCCTTCCATGTGCCCTGTCTTTATCCAAACATCGAAGGGCACCATGTGGCTCTCCACTATCTCTTGGAAGCCCAGGGGGTCGAGGAACTCTTTCACGGCTATGTCCTTCATGACCCGCATTACCTTGGCCAGTTGTGGGCGGAAGAACCATTTCCCTTTGGTGGGGCCCTGTTTGAGCCATCCTCGTTCCACCATCTCGTCTGTTGGGTCTTTGTCCCAGAACCCTTTCCCGTCTCCATGGCTCTCCATGAGTTCCCAGAACTCCCCCTTCCCTTCGTAGGCCTGGGCCCCCGCCTTTGCGCCGAGTCGTTTTATCATCCGGTCGATAGCGTTCTTGCCCACCATCTCATCGCTCACGTCCTTGAGCACCAGGGTGCAGGTCTTTCCATCCACCTCCACGCTGTGGGCGAAGGGTATAGTAAGCGGTCGTGTGGGCTCGGAGGGCAGATCGAACACTACGGTGTACTCGTCCAGGAACACCTGCCTTATCCCTGCCCGCAGCTCTTTCCCCAGCTCTTGCGCCAGATGCTTTCGCAGGCGGAGAACGGCCTCGTGGGCCCGCACATAGGCGCCGGAGGTGATGTGGAGATGCACCTCGTTCCCCTTTATCTTCCATGCCCCCACATGCGCTCCCCCTGCCTTTCTTTCCTCCATGTTCCCTGGCACTCCCCTGAGCAGGAGTTCTTCGTTGGCCTGGTCAATGGCCTTTCCGATGGGCTCTTCCGAGTCGGACATATCCCGGCTGAATACCAGTCTGGCATCGAGAGTGAAGCGCATGGTGAGCAGAGTGGAAGGACCGGATATAAAACTTCTGTAACCTCCACACATATCCTCCCCTAAAGTTTCTTATTCTCCCTCATCTATTTGCCGCCGAGAGGGAATACGATGATCACACCTATGGATGTAAAGGTCCTGGACCGCAACGCGGAGTATCTGGGCGTGCCCACGGAGGAGCTTATGGAGAATGCGGGAGACGCCCTGGCAGAGGTGGTCCTGGACGAAGGAGGGCGGGGGAAGAACATTCTCATCTTTTGCGGCCCGGGAAACAACGGAGGGGATGGGTTCACCGCCGCCTACTACCTCCAGCACAATGCGGATGTGCGCGTGGTTCTCATCAAGCCCCTCGCCCGGATGAAGAGCAATCTGGCACGTAGGAGATACGAGAGCATAGAACACTTGGCGAAGACCCTTGGAGGGGCGGACGATATTGTGGAGGACATAGCATGGGCGGACATCGTGGTGGATGCCATATTGGGCGTGGGCATGCGTGGGGATCTCAGGGAGCCTTACTCCACCGTGGTTCATCTCATCAACTCCTCCGAGAAGAGGGTCGTCTCGGCGGATGTGCCTACTGGAATGGGTAGCTCCGAATCTATAGAGCCGTATATCACGGTGACCTTCCACGACAAGAAGGAGGGTATGACCAAGAAGAACTGTGGCAAGATAGTGGTGGCGAACATAGGGATCCCGAAGGAGGCAGTGAGCCACACTGGTCCCGGCCTCTTTGCCTATTATCCCATCAACCCCTCGACGAGCCACAAGGGAGATAATGGCCACCTGCTGGTCGTGGGCGGAGGGCCGTACACGGGAGCACCAGCGTTGGCGGCCATGGCTGCGTATCGCACAGGTGTGGACCTGGTATCCGTGGCTGCTCCCAAATGGGCCGCGAGTGTGATCGCTGGCTTCTCACCATCCATCATCCCGAGGGCACTGGACTGTGATATCTTGGACGCTTCCATGGTGAAGGAAGTGGCGACCCTCGCACGTGACTCCACAGCTGTATTGTTGGGTCCGGGCATAGGGAGGTCAGAGGAGACCCAAGAATTCCTGTTGAAGCTCGTCCAGAAACTGGAGGTGCCGGTGATAGTGGACGCCGACGCCCTCTCATTGTTGGAAGGGAAAGCTAGGGCACTCAGGAGAGTGCCATCCATTATCACACCGCACAGCCGCGAGTTCTCCACCCTTTTCGAGGGTGCGGTTCCCAAGAAGGGCAAGAAGGACGAGAGGGTGCTCACAGGGGCAAAGGAGACCCAGGGTGTGGTCCTGTTAAAGGGCCAGGTTGACATCATAACGGACCATCGGGGCAACATGCTCAAGAACCGTACAGGGAACAGTTCCATGACCGTTGGCGGCACAGGGGATGTCCTCGCCGGCATCGTGGCCGCCTTGGCAGCAAAAGGTGTCGTCCCTTTCCACGCTGCGAGCCTTGGCTCTTTCATAAGTGGATATGCGGGGGATCATGTCTTCGCGGAAAAGAGCTATGGGCTCACCCCCATGGACATAGTGGAAGCCATTCCCTTCGTGCTCAACAAGTTCATGTGAGCGAGCACTATTCCTTTTTCTCTTCCTTCTCTCCGCCGATGTGTTCCTTGACCATTCGTATGGCGCAGAGTTCCCCACACATGGAGCAGACATCATCGTTCCCCGGCGCCCTCCCCTCCCGGTATCTCCTGGCCTTTTTCACGTCCAGGGCGTGGGCGAACATCCCTTCCCAGTCCAGTTTTCCACGGGCAGCGGCCATGCCGTTATCCATGTTCCAATCCTTCCCTCTGGTCAGGTCGGCGGCATGAGCCGCTATCTTGGAGGCTATGGTCCCCTCCTTCACATCGTCCACCGTGGGCAGGGCCAGATGTTCCGACGGGGTGACGTAGCATAGGAAATCAGCTCCGGCCATGGCTGCCAGCGCTCCGCCTATGGCCCCCGTTATGTGATCATAGCCTGGCGCTATGTCGGTCACCAATGGACCTAGCACATAGAATGGCGCTCCATGGCACAAGCTCTTTTCCATGGCCACATTCGCCTCTATCTGATGCAATGGCACGTGCCCCGGTCCTTCCACCATGGCCTGGACCCCTGCGTTCCTTGTCCGTTCCACCAGTTCGCCCAGTATGCTGAGTTCCTCGATCTGGGGGGCATCTGAGGCGTCGTGGATGCATCCTGGTCTCAGCCCGTCGCCCAGCGAGAGGGTGAACCTGTATTCCCTTGCCATCTCCAGGAGACTGTCGTATTCCGCATAGAGCGGGTTTTCCTTGCCCCAGTGCATTATCCAGGCGGTGAGGAAGCTGCCTCCTCTGCTGACCACTCCGGTGAGACGTTTCGAACGTCTCAGCTTCTCCACGCTGGCTATGGTGACACCGCAGTGTACGGTCATGAAATCGACGCCATCCTTGGCGTGCTTCTCTATGGCGTTGAATATGTCATCGGAGGTCATGTTCACCACTGCATCCTCCAAAGAACGTTCCTTCCCGACCTGGTATATGGGAACGGTGCCGAGGGGCAATTTTACCTCTTCCAATATGGCCTGGCGTATGGTGTCAAGATCCCCTCCCGTACTCAGGTCCATCACTGCGTCCGCGCCGTATTCCACGGCGACCCTGGCCTTCTCCAACTCCTCGTTCACATCCACGTGGTCACGGCTGGTTCCTATGTTCACATTGACCTTCACCCGCAACCCTTCCCCTATTCCCCTGGGCTCTATGTCATGCAGGGGATTGTGAGGGATTACCACCCTTCCATTGGCTATTTGTCGGGCAAGCCAGGAGGGCTCAACACCCTCTGTAATTGCCACGGCTTCTATATCTTCGGTTATCTCTCCTCTTTTGGCCCGGTCGATGAGGGTCATGGGGGCTCATGGGAAACGCTGTATAAATGCTTTCATTCGGAGAGAACGCCCATTTTTACCGCTTTCTTCCGCAACATTTATAAGAGACGAGGTAAGGAATATATAGGGCTTTGTATATTGCCCACCTTCCGGAGGTTAAGCTTTGTTAAGATTTGGTCCTGGCGGTATTCCCCTTTCCTGTAAAGGTCGCACATTGAAGGATGGCGTGGAGGACACCCATCACCTTGGATTGACGGCGTTGGAGGCTCAAGTGGTCCGTGTCAATGTTGTTGGTAGAGAGGTGAGGGAGAAAGAGATCGGTCTCTTTGCCAGGGAGATCCAGGGAGAAATAGTGGTCACAGTTAGCCGCAAAGAGGGCGGGGACTATGAGGCGATGAGCCTGGAGACCCCTCTAGAGGAGGGGGATATGGTATCATCCCTTGTGACGACCATTGCCAAGGATTACGAGGGCCTATTGGACGTGGCTAGGTTGGCCCGCGACATGGATGTTCAGTTCTCTATCCACGCCCCTTATTATATGGATTTTGCCAACCCCGACGACGAGGAAACGCTGGAGAGAGGATACTTCGGCCTCCGTTGCGCCGCGGAGATCGCCAAGGCGCTGGGGGCTAGCGTAATAACCTGTCACATGGGAATATACCGGGGAGACAAGGACGATGCGGTGGGCATCGTGGTCGAGAACCTCAAACCCATAGTGGAATGGATGAGAGAGGAAAAGATAGGTGCCAAACTGGGCATAGAGACCAGTGGAAAACAGGAGGTGTTCGGCTCCGTGGACGAGGTGGTGGCCGTTGCCAGGCAACTGAAGAACACCATTCCTGTTCTGAATTTCTCCCATATTCATGCCAGGGAGGATGGCTTGCTCATGTCGAAGGAGGACTACGAGCCTGTATTCGACAAGATAATGAAGGTCCAGAAGAACAATTTCCACGCCCATTTCAGCGGCGTGGAACATGAGGGGGGCAATGAGCGCCGATACACACCGATAAAGAAGGGCGACCTCAAGTTCGAGCATCTGGCCGAGTATCTTCTGGACAAGAACATATCCATGACCCTTATCTCCTCCTCTCCCCTCATGGAACACGACGCCATGTACATGCGTGTCATATTTGAGCGCCAGGCCATAAAGAGAGAGGCGAAACGTATCAGGTTGGAAGAGAAGGCAAAGGAAGAGTTCCGGGCCTTGGCAGCCAAGAAGATAGAGGACGCGAAGAAGGGGGATGAGGACGAAGAGAAAGAGAAGAAGAGCGGAGGGAAGAAGGAGGGAGGGAAAAAGCCTTCATCTAAAGCCTCCTCTAAGAAAACCGCTTCCAAAGCCTCCGCGTCCAAGAAGACTCCTGCAAAGGCTGCGTCCAAGAAGACTGAGCCAAAGAAGGCTGCATCTAGTGGCTCTAAGAAGACTCCTGCAAAGGCTGCGTCCAAGAAGACTGAGCCAAAGAAGGCTGCATCTAGTGGCTCTAAGAAGACTCCTGCAAAGGCTGCGTCCAAGAAGACTG
>DAOVJP010000114.1 GCA_030673205.1 Thermoplasmata archaeon | reverse complement strand
CTGATAAAAAGGCCGACCATCGTCTGCAAGAAAGGCGGCGAAGAGAAAGTGCTGATGAAGGACGGAGAGCTGGTGGTGTAGAGCCATTTGCCATTTCGGCCTAGATTGACCCGTTCCGACCTATATCTGCCTCAGATCGACCCGCTCCAATTCATGCCGGCCTCAAAACGACCCACCCCGCTCAGATCTCTTTTCCTCTGTGATCTTCAATCCTTCCTGTCCCATTCTGGGACCAGATTCCCGGCCTCCAGGGCCCATCGGAATTTCTCGCGCTCTTTATTGGGGATGTCTATCATCTCCCCAATCTTATAACGCTGCCCCGTGCTCCAATCCGTGAAACCCTTTTCCACAGCGTATCTGACCCGCACCTCCCCCTCCATTTCCAGAGACCTTCTCTTGGTGCTCGTGAGATATGTGGTATAGTTGCCGGTGTGCAGCTCCAGGCTATCCCCGGCGAAGTTCAGTATCTTGTTGGCCACGGAATCCAGGAAATATCTGTCGTGGGAGATGATGAGGACCGTCCCCTTGTAACTGTTCAGTGCTGCGGCCACTACCTGCTGGGCTGGTATGTCCAGGTGGTTTGTCGGCTCGTCAAGGAGCAGGAGGTTGCATGGGGATAACACGAGTTTCAGTATGGCCAGGCGGGCCTTTTCTCCTCCGGAGAGCTTCTTGACCTGATAACGCATCATGTCCCCTTTGAAAAGGAACCTCCCCAATAGCGCCTTTGCATCGAACTCGTGGATCGTGCTGTCGAGCGATTGCAGCTCCTCTATCAGATCGTTCTCGGGATCCAACGATAGGTGGCCCTGGTCAAAGTATCCCATTTTTGCCATCCTGCTGATATCCAGTTTTCCAGCGGTGGGCTTCTCCTCTCCGAGGAGGAGCTTCAAGAGCGTGGTCTTGCCGCAGCCGTTCGGACCGATCACGCCGATCCTGTCGCCCCTCTCCACCTCGAAGTTCGCCCTCCGGAAAAAGGTGCGTTCCCCAAAGCCCATTGCCATGTTCTCTACATCTATTACTCTCCTTGAGTGAACGCCAGCCTCCTTGAACTTGAATTTCACAACCTTCTCCCTTATCACGGAGTCCTCCACTCTTTCCATCTTGTCCATCTGTTTGAGTCTGCTCTTTATCTGGGCGTCAAATCTGTTCCTTCCCTTCAGCTTCTGGATTATCGCCCTGTTCCTCTTCACCTCGTTCACATATTTTTTGTATGCTTTCATGTTAATGGATTGGAACGCTTGCTTCTGTTCGACATAATCGGTATAGCCCCCGGCGTATGTTCGCAGGCGGGTATCTTCTATCTCGAAGATGCGATCCACGGTATCATCCAGCAGGTATCTGTCGTGCGAGACTATGACTATGCTGCCCCTGTACTCGGACAGAAACTCCTCCAGCCACTCTATGGTGCCGATGTCGAGGTGGTTCGTGGGTTCGTCCAGAAGAAGCATGTCCAGGTCGGACGAGGCGACCAACAGCTTGGCTAGTGCGAGCTTTCTTCGTTCTCCTCCACTCAATGTGGCGATGGGTTGTTCCAGGTCCGGTTCAAGCCCCAGCTTGGCAAGGAGTCCCAACGCCCTGCTCACAAACCTCTCTCCCTCGAATTTGCCCAGTGTGGCCTGGAGCTCGCCATATCTGCTCATGATATCCTCATAGCCCTCGGTCCCATAGAACTCCGGATCGGTCATACGGGCCTCTATCGCGCCCAGTTCCCCCCGTACGCTGGCCAAATAGTCAGAGGTTCTCAGATTCTCGGCGACGGTCTCGTCGCTGTTCTGTGCCAAATATTGGGTGAGCGATCCTATTTGGAGGCCGGGCTTGATATCGATATCGCCCATGTCTGGCCTTTCTTCTCCCGTTATCAGCCTGAGAAGGGTGGTCTTTCCCACGCCATTGTGCCCGACAAGACCGATACGGTCCATCTCGAATATGTCAAATGTGGAGTTATTAAGGATGGGTATGCTCCCGAATGCCTTTGAGACCTCATTCACGCTGATGAAAGGACGCATGGAGGGGGGGATAGCGATAGGGGATAAAAGGTTACAGGATATCATATCCCCCTCTCTGACCTCTCTCCAGAAGAGTGCCCACCATCAGCCCGGTATCCTCTGGTCATCCTGGCGCCGCCTCCGCCGCAACCTTTTTCCCTCATCCCCCCATGCCCATCAATGATGACGTACGAGCATAGCATCGTGGAGAAGAAGTGGCAGGACCGCTGGGCAGAGGCAAAGCTGGGAGAGGCCGAGCCCGACGGACGGGAGAAGTTCTTCCTCATCTTCGCCTATCCTGGCGTATCTGGCTACCTCCACGTCGGGCACATGCGCGGCTTTACGTATAGCGATATTATCTGCAGATACAAGAGGATGCAGGGGTACAACGTCCTCTTCCCCGTGGGCAGCCATGCGACAGGGAACGTGAGCGTTACCTTCGCCAAGAAAGTGAAGGATGGAGACCCGATGTGGCTCCAGTACCTCCGCGACAACAGGTGTCCGGAGGAAGAGATACCGAAACTGGCGGAGAGCGATGAGGTGGTGCGTTTCTTCAACGAGGTATATGTCGAAGATTATTGGAAGCGCTTCGGTTTCCTCGCGGATTGGCGTCGTTTCGCCACCACCGTTTCCTCTGGCTACAAACGGTTCATCCAGTGGCAGTTCCTATGCCTCCATGAGCAGGGACTGTTGGTGCAAAAACCATATTATGCCACGTTCTGCCCCGCATGCGGACCTGTGGCGGTGGACGCCTCTGAGACGGATATATCGCAGGGCGGAGGGGCGGAGAAGCAGGAGTATACGCTGTTGAAGTTCAAGATAGACCTGGGCGAGGCACTGCCCACCTATATCCTGGCCGCCACGCTGCGACCCGAGACAGTATATGGCCAGACGAATTTCTGGGCCGACCCAGGACTGGAGTATGTGAAGCTTAGCGACGGGAAAGAGATATGGCTTGTCTCCAAGGAGGCCGCGGAGAAGCTCAGATACCAGGTGGATGGCCTGGAACAGGTGGGCACCATAATGGGCTCGGAATTGTTGGGCAAATGGTGCCTGGCCCCAGGAGTGGAGCGTGATATTCCCATCCTCCCCAGTGTGTTCTGCGACCCCGATGTCGGCACGGGCCTGGTCACGAGCGTGCCCAGCGACGCCCCCGTGGATTGGATAGCCCTCCGCGATCTGCAGAGGGACGAGAAGATGTGCACCAAATACGGCCTGGACCGGGATGTGGTACAGGGTATAGAGCCCATCCCCATAATCAAGAGCAAAGGCTACGGCCCCCTTCCCGCCCTCGAAATATGCGAGCGCATGGGAATAGAGAGCCAGGCCGACGAGGCAAAGCTGGATGAGGCAAAGAAAGAGGTGTACAAGCTCGGTTTCCACACCGGCGTCATGATGGAGAATGCGGGCCCGTATGCCAACATGCGGGTGGAAGAGGCAAAGGAAAGGATGAAGGAGGCCATGTTGGAAGCAGGCAATGCCCTTGTGATGCATGACCTCTCCGAAGAGGTGCTTTGCAGATGCGGCGCCCGGGTCGTGGTCAAGCGCATAGACGACCAGTGGTTCATACGGTACAGTGACGAGGAGTGGACTAAGAAGAGCAAGGACGCGGCCGCAGAGATGAACATACGGCCAAGGGAGTTCTACGACAATCTCCCGGGCACCTTGGATTGGTTCCAGGAACGGGCCTGTGTACGCATGGGAAGCTGGCTCGGCACTCGATTCCCCCTGGATGACAAATGGATAATAGAGCCCATCAGTGATAGCACATTGTACCCCATCTACGATCTCATAGCTAAATATGTGAACTCCGGGGAGGTGAAGGAGGAGAACATGGTTCCAGCCTTCTTCGACCATGTGTACCTGGGCAAATGCACGGTGGAGGAAGTAGCACGGGAGACCGGGCTATCCGTCAACCTGTTGGACAGAATAAGAAAGGATGTTGATTATTGGTACCCATTGGACATAAACCTGGGCGGGAAGGAGCATATGACCGTTCATTTTCCCGTTTTCCTAATGAACCATGTGGCCCTCTTGCCGAAGGCCAAATGGCCCCAGGGCATATTCGCCCACTGGTACATAGTCGGAAAGGGGAGCAAGATATCAAAGTCCAAGGGAGGGGCGGAACCGATCCCAGATGCGGCGGAGCATTTCGGAGTGGATGCCATGAGGTTGTTCTACTGCAACAGCGGTTCTCCTTTCGTAGACGTGGAATGGGATGAGGGGCTGGTGATGACCTACAAGGGCCGTTTGGAGAAGCTCTTATCCCTCATCGAACAGCTGGGCGACATAGAAGGAGGAGAAGGGCCGGTAGATGGCTGGCTGGAGAGCAGACTAGCCCTCCACGTGGCCGCAGTGGAAGATGCCATGGACGCCTTCGACCTCCGCAAGGCCACCAACGCTGTCTACATAGACCTGCCCGCCGATATCAGATGGTATCTGAAGAGGGGGGGAAAGAACGCGGAACTTCTAGCTAGGTCCTCCCAGACCCTGGTACTATTGATGTCTCCCTTCACACCACACCTGGCCGAAGAGATGTGGGAAGCGTTGGGGAGAAAGGGATTCGTATCCATGGAGCCCCTGCCCGATGTGGAAGGACCGGACGGCACCACGCTGGCTGCCGAGGATCTCTTACGCTCCACCATGGAGGATATAAACCAGATACTCAAGGTCACCAGGATACAGCCAAAAAGGCTCGTATTGTACACCGCTCCCCCGTGGAAACACACCGCCCTGCGTATGGTGTTGGACTCCGGGGATACGAACCCCGGTCCCATAATAAAGAGACTCTTGAATGAGGAGCCTACGCTCAAAAGGAATGGAAAGGCCGTGTCGCAATATGTCTCCTCCATAGCGAAGGATGCCAGGAAACTGGTTGGGCAGGTGGCGGAGGCGTTGCTCGCCCCTGTGGACGAAAAAGCATATCTGCAGGCAACGATACCGTTCCTGGAGAAGGAGTATGGCTGCACCGTGGAGATATATGGAGCGGAGGAAGGGATGGAGGACCCGGCCAACAAGGCCAGACATGCGGCTCCGCGAAGACCAGCCATATATGTGGAGTGATAGGGAAGGATAGAGAAATAGCGATCAGAGAGATAGCGATAAACAATAGGAGGAAATAGATATGGATGCCCAGAGCCCAGTATATGTATATTTTGTCGGTACCGCCGGAAGCGGAAAGAGCACCTTGGTCGGTGCCTTCAAAGAATGGTGCCAGCGGACTGGCATAGCCACCACGGTCTTCAACCTGGATCCAGGAGTGGACAGCCTTCCTTACACGCCGGATGTGGACATCCGAGAGTGGATAAATGTGGCCCAGGTCATGGAGGACCATAACCTCGGACCTAATGGGGCTCAAGTGGCCGCCGCGGACATGTTGGCCCTCCACGCCAAGGACGTCAAAGAGGTGTTGGACGGGTACAGGGAGGACTATGTTCT
>DAOVJP010000290.1 GCA_030673205.1 Thermoplasmata archaeon | reverse complement strand
CTATGCGGTGAGGACCTACGACGCATTATTCAGGCTGGATCAGAATACGGAGATAAGGGGAAAGGCCAGCCCCCTCTTCATAAACGGATGGAATTTGGTCAACATACCCATCGACAAAAGCGGGATGAAGGCAGGTGACCTGGCTGCCGTGCTCACCGCACAAGGCCTCAACGCCACAGCGATATGCAGATGGACACAACACGGCTGGAGCAGTTGGATATCCCCGATCCCATGGCTCAACAACTACAGCATAGAACCGGGCAGCACAGTGTTCATATGGACGGACGAAGAGGGACGATGGTACCCGGAGGAGACGTTGCTGTCCGTCGTGGTGGCGCAGGATCTCGAAGTAGGATGGAATGCCATAGCCGCACCCCTGCACACATGGACGACACGGAAGGCCAGTGACATAGAGGCCCAGGTGGACGCACAGATCGGAGCGGACACCGCCGCATACGTTGTCAATTGGACAGGGAACGAGTGGGATTATTATCACAAGGGCACTGGCACCGATTTCACTCTGGATGAGCCAGGATATACCATGTGGGCCAATGGCAGGGGATGGTTTATATACGCCCAAGAGAGTGGCACATGGACGCCGCAGTGAGGCCTGTTCATGAGACGTGTTGCTATCATCTTCGTTACTCTTCTTTTTCTTCTCCCTCTACTGTTCATTATTCCCCCGCCGCTTGAGGACGCACAGGGCGCCGGTACCCTATACACGGTGATGGGATATGTCTGGGACCGGGACGGCAGCCCCGTGGAGGCTCCGACGGAGGTCAGGATAGTGCCCAATGTGTATTCCCCGTTGTGGGAGAACACCTCCAGCGATAGTGGGACAGGATTCTATTCGGTCAGCTTCGATGCGTCCTCCCCCCAATTCTATCCCGAGTCGGAGCCCATAACGGTCTATGCCACCGCATACCTTCCCATCAATGATAACATAAGCTCGTCCAACTTCGCCGAGTACGGCGGAGAGTTCTTCATCTGGCTCAACCTCACCCTCCCCGCGCCCCATTATGTGAAGGGCATGGTACGCGGAACGGACGGCCAGCCCATGGAAGGAGTGAGGGTGAACGCCACGGACCTGGATACCGGGTCGGGGGAGAACGTGACCACCTCCCAGGCTGGCATATACACGGCCAGGATATACGATTTCAACCCCTATGCAGATCCTTATGACGATACCTATGACAACCTCTCCATAGAGGCCTGGTACCCCGGGGGATGGTCCTCCTCTGAAATTCTGCTCAACCCCGCTGTGGATACAACATGGGCCAACTTCACACTGGCATCCGATGTGTCCATGCTGTCCACGTTGGACAGGAACAGCCTAGGCCCCGGAGGCGAGGTGAACCTCACGATAGAGCTGGAGAACATGGGGAATTTGGCCTCCTCGCCCCTCGATATAGCCATATCCACGCCCCTGGCATTTGAAGGGGAAGAATTGGACAGCGCGTCGCGCACCTCTCCCTTACACTACGAGGCGGCCCTGGAAGCGAACGGCACCGCATCCGTTATCATTCGCCTTTCCACACCCGTCGGGGCCGTGGATGGCGCCACATACACAATCAACGTGAGCGTATCGGGAGAGGATGCCGCCAGCCATTCGTTACCTTCCATGTGGGACGAACATACTATAGGCATATCCAAGGCCGTGATGCAATTGGCCATATCTCCGAGGACCCAGGAGCTGCCATGGGCGGAAGAGGCGGGGATCGATCTTACGATAACAAATATGGGAACGCACAAGGCAAGATGGTTGTGGGCCAACGCCACCCTCCCCGCCGGGCTCGATCTCACAAACGCATGGAGCCCACCGCAGAACACGGTGGTGGACGGCCAGATCGTACGATTCACATTGGAGAATGTGACAGGATCGAACACGCTCTCCCTCTCCCTCTGTCTTGTAGGGCCCGTCGAGGACAGAACTCATCTGGACATTGTGTGGGCCGTGACCTTCACCAACGCCACCGAGAAGGCGCCCGTGTCCATGGACCTGCGCTCCACCTGTGTGGTACGGGCGCTGGTCATAGTGGCCAACGCCTCCTTTCCCTTCATTGTGAAGGGAGACAGCTATATCGAGGTGGAGGTGGAGATAGCATCTTTGACGCCTACGGTCCCGGTATTCATCTGGGCCAACATCACTTCCATGGACCTGGTGCCATGGGGCAACGCCTCGATGACGATAATGGGAGGAACGAGCTCAGGGTACACGGGAACGCTATATATCCCATACATATCCTCTGCAGAGCAGGCATGGTTCACCATCCGTGTGGAGGCCGCCGCAGAGAACGGATGGGTGGCGGAGGGAGTGGAGAAGGACTATGCCCTGCTGGCCCACTATCACTATGTGCAGGGGAACATCACGGACAGGGGGGAGGCATGGGAGGGGGAGATGACGATGACCAACACCGCCATCGAAGAGAGCATCCAGATCCTGGCCATCGAAGGTTTCTACCGGTTCGATCTCACGGAGATGACGAACACGCCCTATCCCGGGGACGGGTTGGAGATAGAAGTGGATGGCAGAACATATCATCTGGTGGCGGTGAACAAGGACGTACAATGGATGGATATCTCCCTGGCCCCGCCGCCCATAGAAGAATACAACTGGTACACGGACCCGCTGTGCATGCT
>DAOVJP010000336.1 GCA_030673205.1 Thermoplasmata archaeon | reverse complement strand
GTCCACCTCGCTTTCCAGGTCCAGAATGTTCATATCGGACAGCTCATCCCGTATATCATCTATCTTCACTATAGCATGGGCAGTTTTCTCGTAGAGGGCCATGAAGTTCTCGTCCCTCGCATCCTTGGAAACGCTCTCCAGGTGGGTCACGTCGAAACCATCTACGGACCATTGGAGCAGCCGTGCGGATATGTCGTCATCGGAGCCAACGTCCTCGGCAGATGCCATAACGACATCGCTCTTCACCTCGGCGTCCAGTTCCGAAGCCGCTTCCACATCATCCTCGAACTCTTCATCATCCATGTTTATCTTCACAGCCTCTGCCAGTTTCTGGCTGAAACCTTCCACAGAGGCCAGTTCTTCCAAGGTGGCATCGGCCACATCCTCGGCGCTGTCAAAGCCAGCGTCCCAGAGTTTCTCCGCCCTCTTTCTCCCCACGCCGTCTATGGTCATGAGGTCCTCGATCTGCCTCCTCTTCAGTTCCTCAGGGGACAGGTCCTCTTCCCCTTTCTTTTCCCCGGGAGTTAGAGGTGCTGGAGGTGTGGGGGGCGCCGGAGCCTCTTTTTTCGGCTCTACAGCGGGCTCAGGAACAGGGGGTGCCGGTTCTAGTGTAGGGGGTGCCGGTTCTGGCATAGGAGGTGTCGGCTCTGGTGTCATTGGTTCTGGCGTAGAAGGTGTTGGCTCAACGATCCTCTCCTCGGGTTTGGGTGGTGTCTTCTGTACCACAGGCGTTGGTGCCTGTGTCACAGGTTTTGGAGTAGAAGGAGCGGGGTGTGCCTCCACTCTCTTTGGAGGAGTCGCATGGGCGGGCTTATGTGCCTGCGGTGGCCTACTTGGTTTCTTATGAGGGGGGGCCTTCCGATGAGCTTGGGGGTGTGGCCTCTGCTTCTTCTTTTTCTTGTCGAATAGGCCCATTCATTCACCCCAGGACTAATCGCGAACCACTTCGAACCCGCCGTCCTCGAATATGAGGGGCATGAAGTTCCTGGTGTGGTTCGTCTTTCTCATCTTCACCACGCCGAGGTACAGGTTCGAGCCTGAATCCGTCTGCTCCACCTTGAGGTGGATTATACCATCGCTGAGGAAATCCTCTATGCCATAGAGCCCGTATACATTCCTGTCCGTGGGTATCTCTGAGATGAGGAGGGTTGTAACGCCCAGATCCCGTATCTTCTCGAAGAAGTAGAACAACTCGGCCCGCGGGTTCTTGAACGATGTGAGCGCGTACAATGCCGCTAGGGAGTCCAGCACGATCACGTCGCAGCCGAACTTGTCCTTGTAGTTCTTCAGCACACCTAGTATGGAGTTGAGCCAGTCTATGTTCCGCTTGTCCTGGGTCTTTGATTCTATGTCCTTGCGAACTTTCGCCAGGTCCATGATCGCCAGGTTCTCTATCCCGGTGGGTGGCATGCCCAGTTTCGACATGTGGTCCACGATGCTCTGTTTGCTCTGTTCCAACGTCAGGTAGATGCCCTTTTTTCCTTCTTTCTTCGCAGCATTGTATATAATACTGTACGTCACGGAGGATTTCATAGTTCCCGCGTGCCCACACATTAAAACTATATATTCGTCGGGGATGCCGCCTTCCATCACAGGGTCTAGCCCTTCTACATATGTTCTTAGCCTTTTGTCTGCCAAACTGCTCCCTCCCGAGCATATTCCTGGGTTGTAACAGGACACGAATATATAAACATTGGGGGGTCACCTGTTTAGGCAGCATCTCGAAATAGGTTTGTGCAGGCTCAGTAGTTTCCTAATCTCCCTCCATCGATGTTCAGTAGTTTCCTAGTCTCCCTCCATCAAGGTTGCGTTGTTCGTGTGCTAGTATTGAGATCACTCCTGTTACCTGTTGGGTCGTAATACGGGAATTCTGCATCTGAATCCTAGTTTTTAGGCGACTGTGGTCCATATGATGGGCCTGTTCATTAAACACCACTTGGCACCAGCGGGAAGATCGGCGCACCAAGAAGGTACATCGGAAAAAGAGCCTACGTAATCATCTTAAGGACTAACTATGGAGTTTTGTCCCAAAGCCGATAATCCAAAACCACTTTATACTCTCCGACCAATATGCCCTCATGGTTCGGTTAAGGGAGATGGAGGCCGGGTCTGCAGTATATGGCCAGCTTCCTGTGGGATGTCAATATTGCCGCAGGGGTAGCAAGCTCGTATTGCTCGTCACTGGCAAATGTAGCAAGGGATGTTTCTACTGTCCGATCTCCGGGGCCAAGAAGGGCAAGGATTGTTTCTATGCGGACGAGT
>DAOVJP010000349.1 GCA_030673205.1 Thermoplasmata archaeon | reverse complement strand
ATATGATAAAAATTTTCCTGTCCTTAGAATAGTCTATACGCTTTTCTAACGCCTCTCGAGCCCGCGACCGGGGTTCAAATCCCCGCGGGAGCACTTTGTTTTTGTGAGCAGACGGAATGCTTGCATTCCGACGTGCGGGAGCATTCTGCTCCTATCAAAGCATCTAGCCATCCACCCCTACTCCATGCCGCAGTCGCCAGCAGAGCAAATGCTCCTGTCATCCATCCCCCTAGGGCCCCCCCAACAGATAAATAGTAGGAGGTCTTGTAGCGATGCGGAGACAGTTCCATGAACATATATGTAGGCAATTTGTCTTACGACCTCACAGAGGACGAGATGAAACAGGAATTCGAGGCATTCGGACAGGTAGTGTCCGCCAAGGTGATAACCGACAAGTACACCGGTAGGTCAAAGGGCTTCGGTTTCGTCGAGATGGCCGACGATGAGGAAGGCAAAGCCGCAATAGCTGGAATGAACGGAAAGGATGTGAAGGGCCGCGCTCTCAAAGTAGACGAGGCACGCCCACCTAGACCCCGATAGATACAACAGTTTTTCTGCTGATCTCTTGAGAGATGCCGCCCCTCTGGCGGCATGGTCTATTAGTCAAAGTAGCGTATGCTCTCTATACCTGTACACGATGGAGATAATACGTCGCTGCGCCCCTGTGTTAGCTGACCGTCACGGAAGGAAGGGTGGCCTCCACCTAATACTTATATAGCACTAGGCTATTTTCCGAACTTCTTCCGCAGGTTCGTGAGCATATCCGCTGTCATCTTTTCCAGGTCGTACCTGGGCTGCCATCCCCATTCCTCATGGGCGGCGCTGTCGTCTATGCTGTTGGGCCAGCTGTCGGCTATGGTCTGTCTATAATCCGGTTTATAGGTCACGGTGAACTCTGGAACATGCCTCTTGATACTGGCGGCCAGTTCGCCTGCGCTGAAACTCATGGCAGCCATGTTGAAATCCGAGTGGTGAACTAACCCCTCTAGTGGGGCTTCGGCCAGGTCTATTATCCCATTTATAGCATCGGGCATGTACATCATGGGCAGTACGGTGTCCTCTCGAACGAAACACTCATAGCTTCCTTTTTGGACCGCGTCATAGTATATGGCCACTGCATAGTCCGTTGTGCCCCCTCCAGGAGGTGTCTTCCAGCTTATGATGCCTGGATAGCGCACCCCTCTTACATCGACACCCCATTTGTGGAAATAATAATCGCATAGGAGTTCCCCGGCCACCTTCGTAACGCCGTACATGGTCCTGGGTCTGAGCACGGTCTCCTGCGGCGTGTTGTTCCTGGGTGTCTCCGGGCCGAACGCGGCTATGCTGCTGGGCGCCAATACCCGAGTAAGCTCTTTGTCCCTGGCTATGTCGAGGATGTTCTTGAGCCCGTCCATGTTCACTTGGTAGGCCAGGTCCGGCTTCTGCTCCCCTACGCCGGACAGTATGGCGGCCATGTGGTATATGGTGTCTATCCCATAGGATTCGACGATCCTCACCAGTCCTTCTTTGTCTGTTATGTCCTGGTATTCGAAGGGGCCGGTGTTCAGCAGCTCCTCGGAGGGGGTGGTCTTACGGCCCAGTGCGACCACGTTGTCGCCGCCGTATCGTTCCCTGAGAGCCAATGTCAGTTCGGAGCCTATCTGGCCCACTGAGCCAGTGACCATTATCTTCTTCATATCGCCCGCCATAAGGATTCCTCGGCGGTGGAAAAACTGAGGTGTTTATAAATCTAATCCAGGGGAACGGATGTTATGCAGTTCATAGGATAATAAGGGTCTAGAGGCTCGGAAACCCATGTGCTCATGGTATCTCCAATCCTATCCCCACTGGGCAGTGGTCGCTTCCCATGACCTCTTGGAGTATGAACGCGTCCTTGAGCCGTGGCAGCAGGCTTTGGCTGATGAAGAAATAGTCTATCCTCCATCCAACGTTCCGTTCCCTGGCCCTGCTCTTCATATCCCACCAGGAATATTGTTCCGGCTCCTTGTGGAAGTGGCGGAAGGCATCGACATAGCCGTGCTCCACCAGTTTGTCCAGCCACGCCCGTTCTGTGGGAAGGAAACCGGACACGCCGGAGTTGGCCTTCGGATGGGTAAGGTCTATCTCTTTGTGGGCGGTGTTGAAGTCT
>DAOVJP010000088.1 GCA_030673205.1 Thermoplasmata archaeon | reverse complement strand
TTGCTCAGTCCGATGCCTATCCACAGGTCCGGGAGCATTTTCTTCAACTCGGCCATGGTACATGTGATGCCCATGCTCTTTATGGCCGTGCATCCGCAATCATAGCCATACTCTCCCAACAGCGCATGAACGGTATCCTCTCCCCTGTTTGCCAACACGATCTCCAGCCGTTCTTTTAGCTGGTGGAGAGCGTCCACAGGGACATTGAAGAACGGCGCGCTTTCCTCGGGTATGTCGGTCTTCTCTCCGCTTCTTGTTTTCTCCATTGGCACTGGCTTTTTCGATGGAGGGCTCGTTTCTTCTGTCACCTTTCCGCTCTCCGGCGGAAGCGTATCCTTCTTCTCTGCCTTGTCTACGCTCTCTTCTATCGTTCCGCCCCCGCTCTTCCCCCCTATCTCTACAGCGCTCCCTAACTGGGCCGCCGCTGCGCTCACAACAGGCTTGGGCACGACCGCCTCGCAGTCCTCGCACATCCCGCTCCCATCCGGAAATAACTTTATGTCATGTGATCCGCACTCAGGGCAGGCCCGCTCGCCCGTGTCCTGGGGAATATCCCTTTTCATATCTCCTTCTTTTATGGGCTCACCACTGGCAGTCTCCTCTTCTTTCACTGCTCTTTCTGGTGTTGGTTCTTCTTTCACTGCTGTTTTGGGTGTTGGTTCTTCTTTTGCTGCTCTCTTCTCGACCGGAGGGGCAGGCTTAGGGGTTTGTCCCGCGGGCCTTGGAGCAGGAGTGGCGCTCCATCCTTCCACAGGCGCGCTGCCCGCCACCATCTTCCGTCCCAGAAGATCGAAGGCCTTTTCCACATTCTCGCCGGTCTTGGCGCTTGCCAGGAAGTACACGCCTCCCAGTTTCCTAGCCAGCATTGCCAGTTCCGCCTCCTTGACCTCTATCTTGTCCGTGAGATCGTGTTTGTTTCCCATTATGACCATGGGCGGTGCCTCGGCTACGCGGTGCACGATGCGTATCCATCTCTCCAACGCCTTGAACGTATCTCTACGGGTCAGATCACATACCAGGATGGCCCCTCTCAGACCGTGCAGATAAGAGGTGTGGAGGTCCTCATTGCTCATCTGGCCCAGGATATCGGAGATCATCAGCGTGAGCATGGTGTTGCTCTCAGGGATCTCCAGCCTCTTCTTGGTGACCTTCGCCCCTATAGATTTGATATATTCATCGTCAAAAGCATCATACACATACTTCCGTATGAGACTGGTCTTCCCCACCGCTCCCTCTCCGAGCAAACATACCTTCATCAACCTTCGCTGCATGCTCCTTCCATCCCCGGAATAATGTATAATATTATCGGTCCTCTCCTGCGTTCGCATCCCTCTCTTCCCAATATCCCTCCTCCTCCTCCAGCTCCACCACCCTCCTCTTCCCATTCCCCGTCCTCCCTGGCCTCTTCTGGCGCATATTCCATTATCTTGTCCCAATGGCTGCCCTTCCAATAGAGCCTCCCGCATCCGGTGCAGGAGCGGACCTCTTTTCCACTAGACCTTACGGAATCGGGCAGCCGGTCCATCACCTCCTGCGGGTCCACAGTTATCAAGGGCGTGTTGCACACGCTGCATCTGCTTCCCGGCTCGAATCGCGTTCCTTTCTCTCTGAGCCATTGGAGGAGTATATCCCAGCCTTCTTCGGGATCTGTCGTTCTGAGCAGGAGGGAGCGGGGGGCGGTCCGTTCCGCTAGTTGTATATCTCTGGTCACCAGCCATCGCTCCGTTTCTCGGGCTAGTACTACGATGTCCTTGTCCTCCTCGTCCCTCATATACAGAACGTCCACTCCCATGAGGCGGAGGCGCCGGGCCAGGGAGCCCAGCATAGCGTCCAGGATGAGCTTCACTTGCTCACCCTGTAAGAAAGGAGCACGCCTTCCTCCAGCCGCTCCAGGGATACGAGTTCCAATCCTATGCTTTCGGCTGCTTCTCTTCCCTCTCCGTCCACAGATGTCGGGGCGCTCCTGCCGCCTACTATCTGGCTGCCTATGAATACGTGGTATTCGTCCACCAACCCATCGTCGAAGAAGGACCAGATGGTCTCTCCTCCGCCCTCTACGAGAAGGGTCTCGATCCTCCTAGCTGCCAGGTCGTCGACCACCATCTTCACCGGCACTCTGTTCTTTCCCTCCAGCCGGACCACGGTAGCACCGGGGATGTCTTCCGCTCCGTCCGGGGCATGTTCCCCTCCGTCCACATGTTCCCCCCTTCCCAACGTGTATATCAGCGTGGACGCGTCCCCGTCCAACACCCTGGCGTCCCGTGGCGTCCTTCCTCTGGAGTCCAGCACCACCCTTAGCGGGTTCTTTGCGCCGGGAACGTATCTTTCCTTCACCGTGAGCCGGGGATCGTCCGCGAGTATGGTGCCCACCCCTACCAATATCGCATCCACCTGGCTCCTCAGTTCATGCACCCTACGCAGGTCTCTTTCCCCGGATATGGCCAGCTGTCTCCTCTCATGTGTCGCCAACTTTCCATCGGCGGTCATGGCGCAGTTCACAATGATCTTCATCATTCTCCCTCCATACTTACCATCATCGTTCTCCCTCCACAATTATCCTCACTTCTTCCCCTCCACGCTTATTCCTATCCTCCCTTCCTCCTCTTCTCTCTCCCATTTCACATCCAGGAACTTGGATATGATATCCATGTTCGTCTGTGTATGACCCGTGACCTCGCGTACATAGAACGCGGAGTTGCCTGGGGCCAGGGCCATGTAGGGGAGGAGTTGGTCGGCGGCGTGGATGTCCACGGTAGCCCCGGACCGTATGTCGTCGAGAAGGGGCATCACCGCTCTCTCACCAACCTCTTCTGCCCGCACCCCTTTCTCCCCCAGACCGCTGGAGCCAAGTCTGGCGTGCTGGAACTCGGACCATAGGGTGACGCCTATGGCCTTGTCCCCGGGGCCGAGCACATGTTCCACGATGATATCCTCCTTCGTCACACTGCCGAAATCGATGAGCTTGTCCAATATGGAGGCTTTCATACGCTCCCACACCTCCAATGGAAGATCGGAGAGGAAGCCCTTGCCTGCCACTATATCGAGCTCCCCTCGTTCCTCCCGTACCAGGGGCGTTAGCCGTGTAGAACGCAGCACTATGCTAGCCTCTCCCCCTCCGGCCGGATAGAAACCTCTCTTATCGAGCTTGGCCAGTATGTCCATGCCCATGTGGGACAGGTGCTCCAGGAATATGTAGTTGAAATAGTCCCAGGGCGGGCTCCACTTAGTGTCCGTTCCCCCCTTTACACGGATGGACCACCTGCCGCCGGTGGCTGCCATGGCGGGCAACAGGGCCTGGAGGAACAGCGTGATGCTCCCGGCGGTGCCGATATCGAACGTGTAGGCGCCAGGAGTGAGATCGCCCGGCTTGAAATGCAGGCGTGTGCTCCCTGTCTTCGCACCCTCCAAACTCCCACCGGATATCTCCTGGAACGCTTTGGCTACCGTGAGGTGTTGGGGTCTGAGACCGGGCTTGGGGCGGTTGGCCCGGATGTTCCGAACCTCCACTGGTCGCTGGGTTATGGCGGAGAATGCCAACGAGGTGCGCAGCACCTGCCCTCCTCCCTCTCCCATGCTGCCGTCTATCACAACGGGTTCCATGCGTCCTTCAAGACGTGGGGGTTGAAAAACCTACTTCCCGAGCCGCCACTTGGCGCCGCAGGAGGGGCAGGTGAAGTTCACGTGCTTTCCATCCTCTTTCACCTCTATGAACTGGTATGTGTCGCATTTCATGCACTTCTCGAATGCCTTCCCATCGGTGTTCCTGTGTCTGGCCCAGCGTATGAGGTTTCCTTCTTCCTCGTCCTTGCCCTCTCTTTTCAGCATTATGGCAGATACAGGCGGAGCGAAGGGGGTCTCGGGCGCCTTGTATCTGCTTTCCACCTGTTCGGAGGATGCTGGTTCTATGAGAACTGGCTCGGGTGCGTGCTCTGTCCCGGCTGAGGTGGGCTCTGTATCGGGGGCGGCTTTTTTCTTACCGAAGGGCAGTTTGGAGAACAGCCCCTTCTTGGCGGGCTTTTCCTCCTCTCGTTCCTCTGGCTTTTCTGTTGTTGCCTCTTCTATCGCGCCCTCTCCAATCTTCCCATCCTTCTCGCTCGCACTACTCGATATCGGCGTCTCGAGAGGAGGCGTAGCAACGTTTGCCTCCTCACTCCCCCAGCTTGATGCTTCTATGGAGTCGAGAGAGATGGATGCGGGGGCAGGCGTAGAGGACACCACAGTGACCTCTGGAGCAGTGGGAGAAGAGCTCAGCGCGCAAGAGGAACGCATCTCCATGAAGGCCGCGAAGAGAAGAAGAATGCTCCCGGCTAGAACGAGATATATGCCTATGCCCGCCCCGCCCTGAATGCTTATCCAGTTGTTATCGATATCAACGGCGAAGTGCCCTATGTGGGCCAGGTCCAGCCCCGATATGATCAAGATAAAGAACCCGAAAACGCCTATCAAAGGAAGTTTCATGTCTCTTCGGGGCCCGTCCATGTCCAGATACATCTCCCATGCTAGCAGAAGTAGGAGCATCACCAGCAAGCCCATAATGAGCACGAGCCATCCCTCCATGCCAAAGAATTCTGTGTCTAGCCCCGAGAAGGATTCTGTTTCCGTGGACTCCTCCATTACAGTGCCTAATCCCTCAAGCTCTATCTTTTTCATCGTGACCGTGGAAGAATACCAGGGGAGCATGGCGCCGACGACGACCAAGAGGACAGATAATGCCAATAGCTTGTTCCAGAGCGAACCCGAAGTTATTTTACTTGTGTCAAGCATTCCCATTCTACTCACCCCCCTCTGTTCCTGCAGTTGCGCCTTTCTTCTCTTCCATGGTCCCTATGAGACCAGCGGCTAACAGTATGAGGGCGGAGACGAGGGAGAGCCAGAGGCCTATCCCAATGCTTATATCGCCTGACATTGGAGTACCTATATCGTTCAGGTTCTTCACGTACATGGCGGTTTCCATCAGCATGAAGAGTCCCAATAGCCCGATCAGAGGGAATCGCACAGGGAGAAGGGTTCCTTCTGTGTTCAGATATATTTTCCATCCTGTGAACAGCAGAGCCAAGGAGAACAGGGCGAACAAAAAGCATATCCAACCCGCACAGCCGAAGGCGTCGGTGTTCATGCCGCTGGCGCTCCACTCGTATCCATTTGAATCTATGGCTATCCACGTGAGGAAAGGTCCTATTATGCCAAGGATCGCACCTATGACGCCCAACTTCTTTCCGTTGGGCCAACCGGTGAAGTCACCTATCTCTAACATGCTCATCTGGTCATCCCCTTCTCACCCGGTGAATGAGGAAGGAGGGATAAAAGGTTTGGGAGGGGTTGTTACCAGTCGCTCTGGAACCAGTGGGGTAGCTGCCGGTATCGGTAGTGGTCCCTTATTATAGAGTTGTAGGTGTGGACGAAATAGGCGTTGAAACGTCGGAGGTACAGCACCCCTTCCCTGGTGATGCCTATCCTGTATCTTCGCTCATCCTTCTGGATCGCAACGAGCCCGTCCGTCTCCAGTTTGTTGAGCACCTTGTTCGTCATGTGGTGGTTGGACTTTATCTCGTATGATATCTCCACCTTGGGGATGCTGGGAACCTCCCCCTGGAAGACCTTGTCCAGCACCACCTCCAAACGGGGTTGGTATATGTCTATGTCCAGCTCTTCGGCTAGACGGTTCAATGCGAGGCAGGCGTATAGTTCCCAGTTCTTGTACCGCCTCTTTTCATCTTCCATGTAGCCACCTACACTATCTGTTCTGGCAGGAACGGGATGACAGTATACATCTCCTCTTCGTCCACCACCAACTGGATTCGGCTTTTCCCCTCTCCTCTTCCCGCTCCTGGGGAGAGGGTTATATAGCAAGCTGTCAAGACATTTGCCAGTTCGTCATCCATTCCTTCCGCGTCCTTTCCATTGCAGAGGAGAACGGCCCGGGCGTATCCCGGCCTAGCACCCCTACCATCAATTTTGTCCAGCACATCCTTCACCGCATCGTTGAAGGAATTCACATCCCTCTCATCCAACATCCCCGTGGTCCGGACCAGCAGAACGTAGTCATCGGCATTAGGGCCGCATGGTCTTTTCGAACCCTTTGAACCGCCTGGACCCCCAGGTCTCTTTGAACTTCCAGAGCCTCCTGCGCCCCTTGATCTCTCC
>DAOVJP010000186.1 GCA_030673205.1 Thermoplasmata archaeon | reverse complement strand
GTCACAGTGTACGTTCCCGGCCTCTGGTATCGGTGGGTAACCACCTCGCCATCCGTGCTCATCATATCGCCGAAGTCCCAGTGCCAGGAAACGATCTCTCCGTCCGGGTCATAGGACTCAGACCCATTGAAGGTGACTTTTTCGAGTCTCAAAACCCGTTCGGTCGCGTTGACTACGGCAACGGGAAGTTGGTTTAGGACTGTGACAAGGCAGGTATCATCGTCGCTAGCCCCGTCGTTGTTTTCCACTGTTAGGGTCACCACATACGCTCCATCGCCCTGGTAAGCATGGCTAACAACACTCCCTGAGCCGCTGCAGCCGTCGCCGAAGTCCCAACTATAGCTTACAACAGAGCCGCCCAGATCGTAACTCTCGGAGCCGTCGAAAGTAATACATTCAAGCGTATGGGCTGTTCGATCGGGACCGGCATCTGCTACGGGAGGCCAGTTGAATTGGAGGTTTGGCGTTGTAGAGGGATAGTTATCCTGGGTCGTTCCTCCTAATATCACGTAGGGGTTGTCCACAAACCCATCGCTGCCAGGCTGGTCCTGGTTCGGACCGCTGTATTCGTCAGGGGAGGCGTGGTTGGCCCAATAGTTGCCCCCATCGGGATAGCTGAGGTTCCAGATGTTAGTTCCTTCTTCGTATACTTGATTGTCTATGAGATCGTTGTGGTAGATAAGGTTGTTCTTTGTAGATGGCTTGGTTTTGATCCCACGACCGTTATCGGAGATGATATTGTTATGGAGGATGTTATTAGAGGCGCTTGAGAAGATAGCAACGCCATTATTGTTGTTGCTAATATTATTGTTGACAAAAACATTGTCATAGCTATACATTTGAACGAGGAGGCCATAGGATGAGTGGTTCGTTATGGTGTTGTTGAGGGCGATGCTGTTCTCGCTAGACCAGCCGATCGAGATGCCGGTGCGTCCGCCCGAGATCATATTGTCGAATATGGTGGTAGCGAGAGAAGAATCAATAGAGATCCCTATGTTATTGGTCGTCATCCTATTGTCAGCGATGATGTTGTTCTTATCGAACAACCATGAGGCCCCGTTCACACACACTCCATACCCGTTATCGGAAATAGTGTTGCTGATAATAGAGTTATCATCGTTACCACGTACGAAGTAGACACCAGCCCAGCTGTCCAACAGGGTGTTGCCAACAACAGTGTCTTTGCTGTTATCTCTCAAGAGGAGTATGCCGTGAACATTCTTTGAAAGGTTGTTGTTAGCGATGGTGATGTTCGAGGTATGGCCCAGCGATATTCCCACTGAAGCCCTACTGATGTTCTGCCCCTCCACAATGACATCTGTGCAATTGCGTAGTATCACCTGGCCTGCGCCCAAAGGCACTGTGCCACCTGTGCGGTTCTTCCAATATATAACAGGTTTTCCATTAACGGTATTGGACGTATCAATGACATGGGCGTTCCCTTCATATGTGATGTGAATTCCATTTCTGAGCATTGTGTTGTTTACGAGAACCGCACTCTCGGAGGACAGAATCATGATACCATAGCTTACATAGTCACATCGATCGTCCGATTCCTTATCTGAGATGGCGTTGTTATCGACTGTGTTGCCGTTTGAGTTGACAATATAGACACCGGCCCAATTGTCGAAGAGGGTGTTGCCAGTTACGGCATTATGATCGGAGTGCTTAGCGAGGAGAATGCCATATATAGTTGAAGAGGCAGTATTGTAAGCGACAATGTTGTTGTTCGAGTATAGAAGGAGAAAGCCGTAGGTGCCCATGCCGCGGTGGATCAAGATTGTGTTGCCCGATATGGTGTTGTTCTCGGAGGAAGACAGAAAGATACCTGAGACAAAGATACGCGGCCAGCTGTTGTCCGAGGCGGTGTTGTTGGCAATGAGATTGTGGTTCGATCCATGTAGGCCGATACCGCACTCGTTGCTTGACAGGTCGTTATTGGACAGGGTGTTCTCCATGGACGAGATAAGATATATGGCGTATTTGGTGTAGGAGATAGTGTTGTTCATGATGGAAGTACCGGTAGAGGCCTCGACGATGATCCCGTAGTTACCTCCGGACACCAGCACATTAACCTCTTTGGAGCGCATTCCGTAGCCCTGGGCGGCTGCGGTAATGTTCAGTGTACGGTGTCCAGCACTCATTGGGATCCACGAACCCGAGTAATATCCATCCCCAGCCACTTGATCAGGGCCAGTTCCATCGTCGTGTAAGGAGATCACCGGTCCGTCACTATCTAAGGTCACGTTCACATCGGCATTCAATATCGGATCGACACCATCGCATATTGAGATCATGATGTCCAGTTGTTCGCCCAAAGATACTTCACTTCCTTCGAAAGGCCTATGGATGTAGAAATGCATGTTTGATGGAACGGTGGTAAGGGACATGGAGGCGTTTATCCTCCCTCCGGTGAGTATCTTGTCAGATAGGCAGGGGATCGGATCAACAGAAGAGAGGATCACGTTCTTGATGTTGTTCGAGTTGTAGGAGGGGTTCGTTGCCGCTATGAGGGCGGCCAGCCCTGAGACATAGGGTGTGGCCATGGATGTGCCGCTATAGCTTTCATACCCATCTCCAAGAACGGTGCTGTAGATATCTACCCCCGGTGCGGCGACATGGACCGTGCTTGAGCCATAGTTGGAGAAGTAGGCAAGGTCGTCGTCCGGGTCGGTGGCTGCAACAGAGATGATATTGGTCAGGTTATATGTCGAGGGATAATGGGGAGAGTCATCGGTGTTCCTGGCGCTATTCCCTGCCGCAGCGACGAAAAGGATGTCCGCGTCCCTGAGGGCAGCGATGGCATCATACATGGCCTGGCTGTAGCCCCCGCCCCCCCAACTGTTACTTGTCGCCTTTATGTTCACTCCGGCGTTTTTCATAACTATGGCGTATTCCATGCATTCGATCGCGTCGCTGCCATAACCAGAACCTCCGCCGCTAAGGAACTTGAGGGCCATTATGCTCACATCCCAGTTGACGCCAACTACCCCTTGGTTGTTGTTCCCGACCGCGCCTGTGATGCCGGAGCAGTGTGTGCCGTGAAAGTGGTCGTCCTTCGGGTCGTTATCGTTGTTGCAAAAATCCCACCCGTAGATATCGTCGACATAACCATTTCCGTCATCATCAATGCCGTTCCCCGGGATCTCATTCGGATTGGCCCACATATTCGCTGTCAGATCGCTGTGGGTGTAGTCTACCCCTGTATCCACGACCGCAATCACTACATTCTCATCGCCTATGGACGTATCCCACGCCCTGGGGGCATTGATATTTTGAAGACCCCATAGGTAGTCGAAGGACGGGTCGTCCGGTGTTCTTTCTGTGGAAATGATATAGTCTGGCTCCGCATATAGGATATAGGGATCCATGGAAAGAAGGTGTATGGCTTCTTCGACAGATATATTTCCATGCAGTCTCATCTCCACCACACCAATGCTGGGAAACTCCCGGACCTTCGTGGCCGTTATCATCTCCTCTATCTCGTTCATCTGTATGTCTAAGAATGAAGAATGGGGAGCCTCTCCCGTTGGCTGATCTGCATAATGGAAGGCAGGATCTTTCAGTTTCAAGAGAACGGTGTCGTTCTTGTACTGAGAAGCATTTTCTTCCCCTCTCAGCATGGTCTCAAGGGATAGTTGTGAATTTGTTATGTCGTTGTCACATATCTGGCTATCGTCGGAATTGTTCGATCTGATCCCATAGGAAACGTCCCGCAGTGTGTTGCCTACAACGGCATTGCTGTTAGATGATTCCAGCACTATCCCGTACGAGCAGTTCGAGACCATATTGTCATCGATAGTGTTGCTGCTGGTCGTATCGAGTTGGATGCCGATGTAATTGTTTGTGATATTATTGTTGGTGATCGTGCAGTCATGGGCATAATAAAGGTGTATTCCTGCAGCACCATAACCTGAGCGTTTTACTGTAAGATCGCTCATGTCCACCCAATTTGCAGTGATGTTCACAACATCCCCCGCACCACCCCCGTCTATTATCGTCGTGTCTCTG
>DAOVJP010000119.1 GCA_030673205.1 Thermoplasmata archaeon | reverse complement strand
CGAGCGCCGTGTCCAGTTTTTCGAGGTTCAGCTGGGCCTCCGCTATGTTGAAGAGCGACCATGCGGTCATCTTGTCGGCCAGCACTCTCTCTGCTTCCACTTTGCACTTCTGGAAATAATCTATCGCCTTCTCCCACTCCTTCCTCTGGAGCATCAGATCCCCAACATTGTTGTATGCCCGGGCCAATTCGCGGAAGTTCTTCTTCTCTTCCAGGAACGGGACGGCCTTCGTATAACATTCCTCCGCCTTGTCCAGTTTCCCCTTCTCATTATATACATTGCCTATGTCGATGAAAGTGATACCTATCACTTCTTTATCGTTGATCTTCTCCGAGATCTCCATGGCCTGCAAATAAGAATCGAGGGCCTTGTCGAACTTCCCCTCGTTCCAGTACACCCTGCCAATGCCTCGAAAGGCGTCCACCTTCCCCAGGTTGTCGCCTATGGTGCTGGAGAGGTCCATGGCCTTCTTGAACCATTTGAAGGCCTCTTCCCAGGCGTTTGTCGTTCGGTGTATGTGTCCTAGGCCACGGTAGGCCTTCGATTCGAGAATGGGCATGTTCGCCTTCTGTGCATCTCGAAGGGCCTGTTTGTAATACTTCTCTGCCAGATCATGTTCGTCAAGCATGGCCTCTATATCTCCGAGAGCTAGGGACAGATTGGTCATCTTCCTTGCTTTGGCTAAGGGGTCGGTCTCTTTGGACGCCTCGCTCATCTCAGCCATTATCTTGAACCGGACTATGCTCTTCTCTATCTTCTTGGAACGATCATGGCCCACTATGGGGGACACAGCCCTGGCTACGCCCCTGGCTACCATGGTTACATCCTTCATGGCTATCCTGTCGGGGTTCAACCCAATGTCCCAGCACTGCTTCTTATAGGTAAGGACACCCATCTCTCCCATCTCATTCTCCAGAAGTCTGCGTATCTCTATTCCCAGGGAGATGGGGTCGATCACTCTTTCAGGCAAATATAGGCCTCCGTCGCCATCGCCCATCTCTATACAGCGGGTGATACTTAGCCCTTTCCTTTTGATAAAAGGAGAGAGTAGGAGGGACCGAGATCGGCCCCTCCATATTCCAGCTATCGCGGGACTACCATCGTAAAAGGAGGAGGTCTCGTACGACGGCAGCTCTCTAGGCCTTTCTAGCATCGGGAGGAGATAAAGGTAATGTGTAGATTTGCGCTATAATTGTATTTTCAGGTGAAAAGTGGCAAAGGAAGGTAATAAGTAGAGTTCGCACAATCACCCGCCGGTGATCCCATGCCTATAAATGATGTAGAGGTGACCAGAAATATATTGGACCGGTTCTTCAAAGAATTCAGAGAGCATACGGATGTAGACGTGGCCATTGCAGGGGCTGGCCCTGCCGGGATGGTAGCCGCCAGGAAACTGGGCAATGCGGGAAAGAAGGTAGCCATATTCGAGAGAAAACTTTCGCCTGGTGGAGGCATGTGGGGCGGCGGAATGACATTCCCTGTGATCGTGGTCCAGAAGGAGTCAAAACACATATTGGAGGAGGTCGGCGTGCGAGTGACGGAGGCCAGCGGAGGGCAGTATACTGCGGATTCGGTAGAAGCTACGGCCAAGCTCTTGGCGGGGGCCATAGATGCTGGTGCTAGGGTATTCAACACCATGAGCGTCGAGGATGTGATGATGAAAGAGGGAAAGGTATGCGGTCTCGTCATAAACTGGTCCGCCGTGGAAGTGGCTGGCCTTCATGTGGACCCTCTAACCATAGGCGCCAAGGCGGTCATCGATGCCACGGGCCATCCGTCCGAGGTATGTCATATCGTCCAGAGAAAGGCAGGCAAACTTTCCACACCCTCGGGGAAAGTGGAGGGGGAGAAGAGCATGTGGGCCGAGGTGGGAGAACAAACGGTGGTGGAGAACACGGGGGAAGTGTTCCCCGGGCTGTTCGTGACAGGTATGGCGGCCAACGCGGTACACGGAGCCCCCAGGATGGGACCGATATTCGGAGGCATGCTCCTCGGCGGCGAAAAGGTCGCCCGCCAGATCCTAGAAGAACTGGGTTGAGCGAGTGAGGAGGAAGGGGAAACGGAAAGCGTCGGGAGGGGGGAGTGAATACGGGAGGAAGGGGGAACGGAAAATGTCGGGAGGGGGCGAATATGGATGGAAGGGGAGGGAAAGCCGCCCGTGCCCATAAAACCGTTCTACGCCAGGGAGAAACATGCGGCTGGATCGCCATACAATACTGTCTCTAATTGGCACACGCGGCAGAAAGCGTCATCATCCTGTACGGTCCTGTAGAACACTTTGGCATTGCAGTAGGCCTCCCCCATGGTCTCGTTGTTCGCCAGCACCATATCGTAGAACATGGTGGGCATGTCGAAATCCCCATATCCCCACATGTCCGGGTCGCCGGTGGCCAGTCCTCCGAAGAACATGCCCCAGCTCTCCTCTGTGGCGCCTATGTAGCACAATGCTCCGGAGTGTATGAAGGAGAGACTCACACAGGTATCCGGCTTCATTTCTTGTTTGTTATCGCTGGTCTCCCACACCACTGGCCAGTCCAGTGCGCTGGATAGGCAGCAGGCGCCGAACACGGGAGCCGCATGGAGATTGAGAGGATATATGTCCTCTGCGCCTATTCGGTCGAAATCCTCTTCGTTATCATGGGTAGATGACCAGAGCCAGTACCACCCATCGGGGTATCCGTGTCCGTCATAGATGATTATGTTCTGGTCTTCCATAGCCTCCACAGCCCCCGTTTCATCGAACACCTTTATCCTGTATGCCTCATGGGGCTGTTTGAGCTTGGCTGTCACCCCATGTTGGGCGAACATACCCTGCTGGTGTCTGGCCGCCCCGCTGTCCGAGGTGCCCACGACCAGTGAGTTCACGATCTCCGCACTTTGCCCCCAGGATGTAGGGCCTGGCTCGGTAGGCTTCTCGTAACCCCAATAGCAGGCGGAGCGGGTCACCAGGGCAGTGGCATCATAGAGGGAGGTGCCGATGATCCTGCCAGCATAGACCTCGGGGGTGTAGAGCTCTTCGGCCATGTGGTCATAGTTCATCTCCAGCATTTCCAGCGTGGGCTTGAGCTTAAGTTCCAGGTCAGAGTAGTACATGTCGGTGGCTAGATACTCTTCGCCCTTCTCCTCCTGGGCCACATTTTCGAACCATACCGGACTCTTGAGATAGATCATAGGCAGGGCCGCGGGGCCACCCACTAGGCCAACATGTTTTGGGCTCCCGCCATGGGACTTCAGGAACTCAGTCCATGTATCTATGACATTGTCGATGGCCACGCTCTGGTTGTTTATCTCCTGCTGGAACTCTATCTCCAACTCTTCTGATATCCAATCCTCGCTCTCTCCCCTTTCTCCTGCCCCCGCCTCCGAGCAGCCGAACCCAAGACCATGAACCCTGGTAAGGTTAGCCGTGAAGTTGCCCGTTGCAACAAAGGCATGTCGGGCAGGGGCCAATAGAGATGTGGCCAGGGACTGGGCTGGTAAAAAGTAGGCGGAGCCGTTCTTCATTACGTCGATATCGTGGGGGTTGGCTATGGCCAGGTATGCGTTCTCTCCCGCAGAAGGGTTTTGTTCCAGATAGAACTCCCACACATCTTCCTGTGTCCTCAGATGGAGCACGGACATTCCAGGGAACGAGAGGTCGCCAACGGCTATGACGCTCTTCACACCCTCCTCTGCCAGATAGCTGTCAACATCACATCCGCTGAACAATATAGGGCAGTGTGTGCTTGCGGCCAGGGAGCCCACCCACAATGCGGTCTCATAATCCTCAACCACAATGACCATATCCGTCCGTTCCCAATAGTTTCTGGCGAGGCCTATGCTTATGCTGCACGGGCGATCTCCCATGGACGTGAGGTCCAGTGCAGACGTGGGATATTTATCCATACCAGAGGGTGGGGAGGTTCGGTCGTCGAAGAATGTCGGGAGGAAAGCATCGTTGGCGCCAGCGATAGGGGCTATGCAGGATGCCGCGGGCCACAGGCTCTGGTTCGTACCAAGTCCAACAACGAGCCCGGTCTCCTCGATGATCATCTCGTTCGTGTCGTAGAAGATGAATCCCTTCTCGTCAGACTCTTCTCCTCGATCGGGCCATATCATTATGGTCGTGCCGATGAGGACCAGCACCAATCCTATGGCCAGGAGCTTCTTGTTATGAACCAGAGAGTCAATGGATCGCATCATGGATTGCCTCACCATGTCATCTATGCTAGACGGCGTATTAACTCTTTTTGGTAATAATGCTCGTAGCCACGCAGGTAGGAAAAGAATATATCCAAGGTGGGTCTACAGAGGCCCATGGCATCCCTGCTTTCCCTCAAACGGGATATGAGCATCACCCTCATACTGGTCTTCGGCCTTCTATTCGGCATAATCATGGTCATAGGGCTCTTCATCAACTTCCCTGTGGTGTTCGGCCTATCGTTCATGATGAACTCTTTGTTCTGGGGCGGCCTTATCGTCGGCTTGTTCATACTTTTCCAGTGGGGCATAAGCAGTGCGGTGGTGGCATGGTCCTCTCGGCTGAAATACCTGAAGAAGGGAGAGAATATCTGGCTGGAAAGGACGGTGGCGGAACTGGCGAAGGGCGCAGAGGTCCCGATGCCAAAACTTGCAATGGTGAACGATCCGACCCCAAACGCCTTCGTGTTCGGGCGAACTCTTAAGTCGGCGTCTCTGGCCGTGCACTCCGGCCTCCTGCAGCAGCTCAACAAGGATGAGGTCAAGGCCGTGTTGGCCCATGAGATAGGACATCTGAAGCACCGCGATGTCATAGTGATGACGGTGGCCAGTGTCATTCCCCTCCTATGTTTCGTGGGGGCTCGTGCCATATTGTGGGGAAGCATGATGGGGGGCGGCAGGAGGAATAATAATGGGGGAGCGATAATATTGCTAGGTCTGTTCTTCATGGTGATGTGGGTGGTGTCCCAACTCCTGGTGCTGCGCCTCTCTCGCATGAGGGAGTTCTACGCCGACTCATACAGCGCCCAGGCCACACGGGACCCACACAGCCTTGCGTCGGCGCTGGCCAAGATAACATACGGCCTCAGCCTCTCCAAGAAGGATAAGCCTTCCGCCATGAGGAGCTTCTACATAGGGGACCCGGAAGCGGCGAAGAGGGAGATAAGCCAGATCATGGCCCGAAAGAGCGAATATGATCTGGATGGGAATGGGGTGCTTGATGAACATGAGCTCGAACTGGCCATGGAGGCCGAGGCAAAAAAACGGAAATATGCGGGTGGGCTCAGCCTCTTCTCTACGCACCCTCCGACATATAAGAGGATACTCAATCTTAGGGCCATGGAGAAGGAGATAAGGTAGTGCATAAGAAGGAGAAATGAATATGGAAAAAAAGATAATTATAATACTTGTT
>DAOVJP010000457.1 GCA_030673205.1 Thermoplasmata archaeon | reverse complement strand
GTGGGATCGGACAGTCGACGCTCTCGCCACCGACACCGCCCCCGTCCCCGACTCCTCCCAGGAGCACATATTGCGTGTCCCACTCCTCATAGGCATATCTGATATAGTTCCGTATCTGGGCCGCGGTGTCATTGAACATGGGAGTATCTCCCCAGAATTCCGGGTTGGCCACTATGCTTTCCACAGTAACGACCATGCCGGTCGTACCATTGGCCGATTTCGCATCCAACAGATCCTGGAAGTCATAGGGTGCGACGGTATTGTTCAACCCTTCATAGGTTATGACCAGATAGTCCACCAGGCCAAGGGAGGGAGAGAGAGGATAACCGTCCGTCACATCAGGATTATCCACGGTGCGCTGGATGATCTCCTTGTCTCCCTGGGACTCTCTGAGCATAGGATACCCTCCCGTTCTCTCCTTCAACAACACCGTCACCTCCATGTCGCTGAACCACTGTATCCGCCCATCCTGGGGGAAGAAAGAGACAGGGAAGAGGTTCAAGATCAAAACAGGATACCCTCTCATCTGCTGTATCCCACAAACATCCATGATCTCAAAGGGCCAGGCCTCCGAAGAGGCGTATATCTCTTCGTTCCGGGGCGCGCGCTCCGCTATATCCGGCCGGGAAAGAGGGAAAGAGCCTTGATTCCATTCCAGAGGAAGATCGAGAGCCACATCATCGCCAAAGCTTCCTCCGACCCACACGGAATCAAGATCCTGGCCATGAGGGAGCAGAAGGCGAACGGTCCTCATGGGAAGAACGGGCTCGCCAGGGGCGCCGGACGAGTCAAGCCCATCCATGGCCACGCTGCAGGTCTCATGCCTATTATCCACCACCGGTTCCCCGAAAGACACGGAAAAGGTCATCATCTCCATTCCCGGAGAAGCAGCGGCGTTCACATCCTCTAGTGGGAGGGCGGGCAAGGCAACCAAAAAGCACAGCACAAAGGCCAACAACGATCTACATCCACATCTCATATTATGCACCCCTTACGAACTAGACACCGATGGGTATGGTGCAATACTTCTCTTTCACATATATATAGATTATGGGACACATGTGTACGAAACCACATTATTCTGAAGAAAGCGTACACTATAACCACAGAATAGAAAAATATGGTGGTCGCTCGACGAGACATTTGGTGTGAAACCGCCTCCAGAGGTCGCTGTCCTTACCCAGGACATGGGAACATCAGTGCCAGGCCGCCCCCGGAGGGATGGCTGGTTGGTGTTAATAGATTTCTTAGGAGGTGATCCATCCGCAGGTTCCCCTACGGATACCTTGTTACGACTTAACCC
>DAOVJP010000412.1 GCA_030673205.1 Thermoplasmata archaeon | reverse complement strand
CCTTCGATGCCAGGTCCAGGCGTTTGTATGTCTCGCTGGGTTCGAATCCTACGATGACCTTCGCTTCTCCCTTTCCCGCAATGGCGCCCAGGTATCCTCCGATAGCGATGGTGCTGGTGACCTCCCCGCCGCGCTGGGCCATGCCGTGTACCTCGCTGATGCGCACCTGGTGTCCCTCTCTGGTGAGGGTCTGTCCGATGATGCTGGAGGCCAGCAATATGCCCTGGCCGCCTATTCCGCAGAGAACGACCTTGCTCCTCATTCCTTTCCACCTCCTTTAACGTGTATGGCGTCGAATGGACATACTTGTATGCACACGTGGCAGCCGGCGCACATGTTGGGATTTATGTGCACCTCATCCCCCTTCTTATAGAACGCGGGGCATGCGAACTGGTTTATGCACACATAGCATTTCTTGCACTTCTCCTGGTCTATCTCGCTCACGCCCTGCGCCTTGAGTTCTTTGACCACTATGAGGGCGCATTCGCGTTTGGGCACTATCACGCGCACGCCTTTCTCGTCCTTCGCCTCTTTGAAGGCCTCTACGGTGGCTTTGATGTCGTATGGGTCCACGACGCGCACGCTCGTGGCGCCGCAGGCCTCACATATCCCTGCGATGGGGATCATGGGGGCCGGATCACCTCTTCCATCGACACCCATCCCGGGGTTGGGCTGGTGGCCGGTCATTGCCGTTGTACGATTGTCCACTATCGTATAGATGAGGTCATCCTGGTTGTAGACCGCGTTGACGAGGCCGGAGAGGCCTGCATGGAAGAATGTGGAGTCGCCCAGGATGGCTACGGGGAATTGGTCCGTGGCTTTTGAGAACCCGCCTGCTGCGCCTATGCTGGAGCCCATGCACAGCAGGAAATCTGCAGTATGATGCGGTGCCTGGATACCCAGCGTGTAACATCCTATGTCTGTGCTGTGGATGACATCCTTCCCCTTGAATGCCCTGTTCATGGCGAAGAATGTGGGTCGGTGGGGGCAGCCTGCGCATAGTGTTGGGGGGCGGGCAGGGAGCGGTACTTCCGGAATATCCAGGCCCTTGAGGCACATGTCCTTGCCGAGTATGGAGGAGAGGGATGTTCTGAGCACGTCCGGATCATATTCGAAGTTGTATGGAAAGTCGCCCGTGCCCTTGCCCCTTATCTCTATCGCCACTCCCTCGCGTTGGGCAAGGGCTCTGGTCTCGTTCTCCAGGTAGGGTTCGAGTTCCTCGACGATCACTATCTTCTTCTTTTCCTTTATGAAGCCGAGGACGAGTTTTGTGGGAAAGGGGTGGGTGAAACCCAGTTTCAGGAACTCCACATCCAGGCCCTCATCCTCTGCCAGGTCCTTGGCGTAGTTGTATCCTACTCCTGAGGTTATTATCCCGATCTGTGCATCCTTCTTTCCGTCGCGGAAGTTGAATACGCTCTCCTCTGCCATCTTTCGGGCCTTCTCCATGGTCTTCAGTAAGAGGACGTGGCGTACCCTGGCGACGGCGGGCATGACCACGAAACGGGAGGAGTCCTTCTCGAAATGTCCTTTGCCTCTTTGCGGTGCTTTCGGTCCGAACTCGACCGGGCCGCTGACGTGGTTGACGCGGGTGGTGGTCCTTAGCAGAACGGGCAGCTCCAGTTGTTCGCTGAGTTCCAGTCCCACGCGTGTCATATCCTT
>DAOVJP010000068.1 GCA_030673205.1 Thermoplasmata archaeon | reverse complement strand
TGGTTGGGGAAGTCGCTGCGACCGGTGCCGAATATGCGAACTCCTACCTCCTTAGCCTCCCAGGGCCATATCTCCGGCACGGGGTTGGCCTCTGCAAAGACCACTGGATCGGAAGCCATCGCGATGAGCCACTCCTTCTTTATGGTCCCCGGCCCAGGCTTGGAGGCGCTGACCAGGACATCCGCACCCTTCAACGCCTCCGGGATGCCACCTTCCAGCGCATCGGGGTTGGTGGACCGGGCGAATTCCCATTTGTGGGGATTGTGCTCTTTACCCTCTTCCAGGTCCTTTCTGTGCGGCCCCAGTATGCCCTTGCTGTCAACGAGCAACAGTTTGGAGGGCAAAAGCCCGGCCTTGAGAAGAGTGTGTGCTAGGCAGGTGTTCGCCGCCCCTGCGCCCACCAGGGTTATCCTGGCTTCCGAGAGCTTCTTCCCGGCGACCTTCAACCCGTTCAACACGCCAGCCAGACTTATGGCGGCCGTGCCCTGCTGGTCGTCATGCCATACAGGTATGTCCATCTCCTTCCGGAGCCGCTCTAGTATATAGAAACAATCGGGGGTGCGTATGTCTTCCAGGTTGATGCCGCCGAAGGTGGGGGCGACCCTCTTCACCGTGTCTATGAACTCGTCCGGGTCCTTGGTGTCTATCATCAGCGCGGTGGCGTCCACGCCTCCCAGATATTTGAAAAGAAGGCTCTTCCCCTCCATAACCGGGTAGCCGGCCAGCGGGCCGATGTCGCCCAGCCCCAACACACGCGTTCCGTTGGAGGCGACTGCGACATAATTCCATCGGTTGGTATACTCATAGGCCAGGGACGGGTCCTTCTCTATGGCACGGCATGGCTCCGCAACGCCAGGGGTGTACCACACCCCAAAATCGGAGAAGTCCTTGACCCTGCACTTGGATATTATCTCGACCTTTCCCTTGTAGAAGGGATGCCAGCTCATAGCCCTCTTCCCGGGGAGCTTGGCTATTTCCAGAAGTTCCTTGTCCGTTGGCATAGAACACACCTGGTGGGAGGAAAGCCAGGTGGGTAAAAGGTTTTTCGCCTATCAGAGTATCGGCCGGCGCCTAATGCAGCAAGAATCCCGCGGCGATGAATACCTGGGCGGCCACAAGGAGGAAGTACATGTGTACCCAGACCCCAGTGTTCTCGAACCCTATCTCTGGACGTATGGAGAGGGCGTGGAGCTTGTGGGCCACGTGGGCGCCCCAGAACAACAGCACCAGGACCAACAGGGTGCCCACGGGGAGCCATCCTCCTGCCACGAACATGGGGACCAGAACGAAGGGGGCGATGAAGAAATAGGATATGATGTCCGCGGCCTTTTCCACCCCATAGTGCACCGGGAGGGTTCTCATGCCGTGCTCCTTATCCCCCTCTATGTCGCTGAAATCCTTCGTTCCCGACGCTCCCAGGAGGAAGAAGAAAAGAAAGATGGATACAGCCAGTATCTCCGGGTCCAACGGACTGGCACCGGGCACTATCGACCATCCTGCCATTGGCAGGCACACGCCCCGCGCTATCGCTATGCTCCCGTTGCTCAGCCAAAGCCTCTTCTTCAACAGGAAAGGCGGCACACTGTATAGGACGGTGACGATCACGAAGACGCTCATGACCGCGGCGAAATTCTGATTCACCAAGAAAGACAACAATATCACGGCTAGATACGTTCCAGTGCTCAACGCCGCCGCCTGTCCTATGGATATCCTGCCACTGGGCAGGGGGCGGTCCGGTTTGTTTATCCTATCTATATCCAGGTCCGTTATCTGATTGAATATGTTGGAGGCGGTGTTAGCGAATCCCATGAGCACCGAGCCAAAGATGGCTAGAAAGAGAAAATGGTTCGGATCCCCTACGGCCGGTTGGTATGTGGCATAGGCCATGACGACACCACATAATCCGGCTATCACGTGGGGAGGAAAGGGCATGGGTCGGCCCAGAGTGACTATGTCTCCTAACTTGCTCATTAACCACGCGGAGGCTTTCCAGGCTTTATTCTTTTTGGGTAGGCTGTGAAGGTCACTGTAAGAATTTCATGAAATCGGTGCCTTCCATATACATCGTCGCGACCATTTGCCCATTCTCGGCATCAACATTGACGCTGTACTCTTTGCCATCCTGTCCCACCCATCCTTTCAGGTGGCTCCAGGTGAAATCGAAGGTGGGCGCGGAAAGCCCGATCACCATGGAAAAGATATCCATCAGTTGGCCCCCTTCACCAGCATCACCGGTGCTAACACCATATTGTATGTATTCCTCGTTCGGTATGGCCTCGTTGAAAGTGTTCCATATAAGTTCGTCATCCTCGAAACACCGTTCATATGTCTCACTGTCCTGTTTCATTATGTTCTCGCTCGACGTCATGGTGAGGATGTTGTCCGGGTAATGATATTTGTTGGTCGAGATGGAACTCTGGTTATAGAGGTATTCATAGTCTATGCTCATCACGGTGGTTGGATCGAAGTTGTTGTCCAATGTGGCTCTTTCAACCACTTTCTTGACGGTGATCCTGCACTTCCAAGGAGCATAGTACTCCCCCGTTTCTTCGTACTGTTCGTATGCCTCCGCCCTCTCCTCGTCGGTGGGCTCATGGCCGATGCTCAGGTTCCAATAGTAGACACCAGCTTTCCCCTCTGGGTCGAGGGCGTCCTTCGTGGCGTTGTAATTACCCCAGTCCAAGGTAGCGTCGGAATAGTTCGCCGCAAAATCCTGCAGCACCTGGCTGTTGTTCATTGCAAATTCTATGGCCTCTTCCGGGCTTATGTCGAAACTGCTGTCCTCAAAGTTCGAGCCGCCAACCGGCATCATGTTGTCATACCACGGTTGGAATTCTGCCAATGGGCTCTGTAGTAGGAAATGGCCTTGTGGGGCTGGCTCTCCGAGCGTTCCTTTCCACACCACCTCCGTGCTGCCCTGTTTGTATGATCCACTGTCCTTGAGTGTCCGCTCGTTCTCCATGGTCATGTACTGATAATACGTGGAATCCTCTGATTCATAGGAGGTGTTAATGACATCTTTCACCCTGACCGGAAAGGACATGTCGCTGCTTATCCACAACTCCTTTTGATAGAACAGGTAGTCGAACATGTTGGATGTCACATTTATCTTGACCGTGTCATAACCATGTATTATCAGGCCCTGCTCCACCTCCCAGTCATAGGGTACCATCCATTCCGCTATCTGTTCGGATGGCTGCTGTACAATGCCCATCGTTCCTACTTCAAGTTCCTGGCCCTGGGAATATAGCTCCTCGTCCAAATTGGGAATGTATTCCTCTTCCAGCATAGGCCACGAGCGTATCTTCCCACCGAAGAACATCTGGTCCGCGCCTCCCATATTGTCAGCGCCTATGAGCGAGCCCAATCCATCTATAGTGATGTTGGCATAGTTTGTTATTGCGATTGGCTTCACGGCTACGATGTCCCAGTGCTCCTTTCTCTGCATGTCCATGGTCCCCGTTAGAGTGATGGAATCCCCCGTCTCATTCGTATACGAGAGGGTGATGGTGCCCACGGTGAACACTTCTTTGGAAACGCAGTCATGTAGCCTGAAAAAGCCGTCCAGTTTGCCCTCGATGTCGCTTATTCTCTCCGTTGTCTCCCCATCGGCTATGATCTCTATCTGGTCATACTCCCCCGTCGTAGTGTTCTCCCCATACCATATCCCATATATGCGGCTGTCATAGGTGATGAAATCGCGGTGCCTGAGGGGAGGCGCTAAGGCAGTAGTGATATTCGAGTTCTCGAAACTCTCTTCTCTCTCCTGTTCCTCCGAGAACAGAGAGTCATCTCCGATCCGCAGGCCGCCCATGGAAGCCAATGTCAGGTTGAATATAAGCGCTATTGCCACCAGGGCCAGTCCGATGTTCTTCACTGAGCCACGCCCCCTATCCTTCCTTCAACACCGCAATGCGGGCACGATACGATGTGCCCCATCATCTCATGTGGCACCAGCATCTCCTGTTGGCAGAGCGGGCATTTGAGTTGCAGGGCGGGTGTGACCGAATGTTCCACAGGCCTCTCCACAGACCGCGCTGTAGGGCGCACCCCATGTCCTTCCACAGTCTGCACCATGGGCCGTACCATGTTGGGCCTCTCCTCGGATCGCTCCCGGGGCATAGGTTGTGCCATGGGCCTCTCCAGATCCATGGGTCGTTCCATAGGCCCCTCCACCGGCCGTGCTATAGGCCGCACTCCATGTCCTTCCACCACATCCACCCTGATGACCCGGGGAACGGGCCTGGGCATATCGGCTTCCTTGGAAAAGTTGCTCACCCATCGTGCCTCCGTGGCCAGGACCATGCCGATCCCCCCACACAACAGCATGTTGGAGTACAGGAACAGCGTGCCGATGAGCTTCTTGAACATAGCAGGCTCAAAGAAATATTCTAAGAGAAGAAAAAGCACGAAAACGAAGGCGAGCGCAGAGGATGCGTACGCGAAGGGAACCCTCTTCTCGGAAGAAGTTGCCTCGCCCAACATCATCTTCTTCCGGGATGGAAGGAGGATGAGAGCGGTGAGACACACGCTCAGAACGACAATTGCGACCACGAGCAGATAGTTATTATAAAGCCAGTTCAACATTATCTCATCTCCTCGCTTGGATTATCCAACACGCCCATTTGTTAAAAAGTTTGTGCTTGTTTTTTTACAAAGGCTTATAATCAATAACATGAATCACAACCTGGTGTGTACCTTGGATCCGAAAAAAATGCTTTCCCTAGTATTCGTAGGGGTCGCGATGGCCCTCCTGATAGTTTCATTTCTGGTGCCCTGGGCCACGCTGGACGGGACGCTGGGGCTTGAGGTCGTGGGAGTAGAGATAGATGTGGAGATGGACGGGAAGTTCTATCCACAAGGCCTCGACTTCGAAGCCACTGGCTCCACCGGCGGAGGAGTCTCCGTGGGGGGCGGGATAGGCGGCGGCCTGTTGGGAGGCATGGGAAATGGCACGACGCTAGAGTTGAACGAATCCATGTACTATTACGAGGGTCTGGAACGGATAAGTTCCATAGTCGGCGGCCCCCTGGGGATATTGCTATACAAGATCCAGGATCCGACCAATTACTCCATAAATGTCATCACCCAGGCCACGGGCAGCTGCATGCTCGACGTGAAATTGGACCGTGAGACGCCCATATGGTGGCCCGTGGGGGTCGAAGAGAACTTCGTGCTGACCATATCCGCCAGAGGAATGACCAACATGGAAGAGGTGCGCATCACCGAGGTCCAGTTCTACCTCTACACCGACTATAACGAGTCGAAGACATACGGAATAGACTTCGATCTGGTTCCCTTCGACACCAAACAGGCCTTCGATCCCATGTCACTGGATATCATCTTTGACGAGACCGGGGATTCCTGGACCTACAACTTCCCTGTTAACATCGCCGACTTCCACGGGCGGTTCGGTATAGGGGTTGGTGTGACCTATTCCGCAGAGGACACCGCAGGAGGCATCGCCACAGGCGACTCATATGGGGATTCCGGCGGATACCCATGGGCCAACCAACAGGTGCAGGTGACGCAAGCACAGACCGTCCGCGTCGCTCTCCTGGCCTTCACTATGCCGCTGCTCATCGCCTCTCTTGTGTTAGGAGCGGTAGGGATCCTCCTTTCCCTGAAAAAACATGCCAAGGCGCGACACATCCTTCTGGTGGTGTCCATCCTACCCCTCCTCTCCGCCATATTCTTCTTCGCGGGGCCCGGGGTCGTGCTGGACCTGATACCGCTTGCCAAACCGCTCTTCCATTGGACGCCTTTCATATTCCTTCCCGTCGCCGCCTCCGCCCTCTTGTTCATCGGATGCGCCCTGGAGTGGAAGGAGGAAGAGGAGGAGATGGTGTCCTTCGAAGTTGAAGAGGATGAGTCAGGGGAGGCCATGTTGGCGGAGTGCCCGATGTGCGGCGTGGAAATACGAATGAGCACAAAGGTATGCCCAGGGTGCGGCCAGGAATTCGACACGGGGGATGAGGAGATGGGAGGGGACAAGCCCTCCGAGGAAAAGCAGGTATCTGAAGAGGAGTCGAGTCCTGAAGATGTGATCGAGAAAGAGCCTCCTCCTGAAAAAGATGCGAACAAGAGCGAAGATATACCCCCCAATGGCATACCTTCCAAAGAAGGAAAGGAAGGGGCAGAGGGATGGACAGAAGAGAAATAGGCTATTTCTCCTTCCTGGATCCGATCAAATCTCTGGTTCCATTATCTTTCCTATTCTATCACACTTCCGACCCCATCACGCTCTCAGTTCCATTATCCTTCCGATCCCATCACACTTCTGGCCCGATCACGTTCCCACTTCCATCATCCTCCCCATGCTCCGATACCTCCTCACCAGTCTCGACGACAGCCTCTGTTCCCCTCCCCGCACGTATCTTTCGGCGGGCCAGCCACATCATGACGATCGGGGTGACGATCACCGCCGCCAGCATGCTGTATACTATCATGACCGCGGTCACGATGCCGAAGTCCGAGAATATAGGTATGCCTGCCAGAACCAGCACGCCGAACCCGAAGATGGTCGTGAGGGCGCTGATGAGAAGCGCAGCCCCCGTATTCTCCAGTGTCCTATGCAGAGCCTTTGATGGTCTGTGCTCCTTTTCCTCTTCCCTGAACCGTTCCACCACATGGATGGAATAATCGATCCCCAATCCTATGGTGAGGGAGGTTATCATGATCGTGAGTGCGTTAAGGCTTATGCCCAATACCCACATGCTTCCCAGGGTCAGGCTCATGGCGACGATCACCGGGGAGATAGATACCACTCCGAGCGTGATGCTCCGATATATGAGAGTTAGGATGGCAAGGGCGAATATTGTACTGATTATGGTGCTCTGGACCTGGCTATCCGAGAGCTGGTCTATGACCTTCTGGATCAACACCACGCCCCCTGTGAGGCTGGCCTTGCCTCCTTTGAACCCTACTATGTCCTCAGTAGCCTCGTCAGTTATCACAAGGTTGTCGGCGTCGTTGCGGGCGGTCACCTGCTGGCGAACCACGCTGGCCGTGTACGCCTCGCTCCCACTGTCATAATACATCAAT
>DAOVJP010000205.1 GCA_030673205.1 Thermoplasmata archaeon | reverse complement strand
TCCCCATTCGAGGAAGAGATGCTTCGCCTCAAGGTGGACGTGGAGAGCCTGAGCGAGAAGGTGGATCGCATGGTGGATCTCTTGGAAGACAATGGGAAAGAGGGAGATGAAGGGACGTAGAGGGGGAAGGGGCGATATGGCAAGGAGATGTGGGAAAGAGAGGGCAGAGGAACGTAGGATGGGGGAAGAACTAGAGCAGTAGAAGCTCAGAGGCAAGTATAAGGTTCAGTTCTGGTCAAGGCGTTCGGGGCATATGCGGCGGCGGCTGCAATACCGGCATTTGCTTGCCCTATTGTGGTTCCTATGCACGTTGTTGGATGTCACCCTCTCTCGCATCTCCTTCAGCTTGTCCAGCACCAGCTTCTTCATCTCTGGAGTGTACTCCAGCTCGTGTTCTGTGGTCCCGTAGCGTATGACGCCATAGGGAGGCACCTTGCCGTATGTCTCCTCTACCAGAAGACAGTAGGCGGATAACTGGAGTATGTGAGAGAACAAGGGGCCCCTCGGGACCCTGCCGGTCTTCACCTCCACAGGGATTATGTCGTCACCCATCTTCAAAAGATAGTCTGGCCGCCCGGTGAGCCCATGTTTATCAGAACGCAGAAGCTGTGCTTTTCGAGTGAACGAATCATGGTATTCCAACTCGCCTTTCTTAACCCCGGCCCTCTTCTTGTCTCCAGAATAGCGCCGGAACAGGTCTAGGCTTTTGTAGAGGAACAGGGAGGCTCCGACAAGCCACATGAGGGCGAGTGCCTCCACCGACGTGGCCAGTTTTGTATCCTCCGGGGAGAGTATGTATGTCACGGAATAGAGGGCTAGGAGCATGGCCACTATGCTGAATACGGTTATGATGATCTCTGTCTTGTTCCTCAATTCCTTGCTTCCCATCTTCTCGGCTCGATAGAGGAAGTAGGAGGCGGCCAATAGCCATACCAGGGCGAGAAAGGCGAGTATATATCCTCCCGTGGAAACCCCGTTCCCCTCGTCCCCGGCAATGGAGAAGCCAGGTACTAGTATGACCCCTGCGATGGATGCTATGGTGGCCAGCACCGCAGACCAGAGAACGGCTCGTTCGAAACCTTTGCTTTGGTCCAGGTTGCGCTTTGCCCGGTCCAGTTTCTTCTCTATCTCTCTATGTTTTTCCACTCCTCTTCGGAGCGCCTCGTTATCTACATCCTTTCCCCGACTGAGCCACCAACTCAGAGGGCAATACCCGTATTTCTCCAGGTCCCCTGCAGATATACTGTCCATCACGTATTAGATTACAATCAGTTTATATAAATGTATCTGAGTATTCGTAGAACGGCCAAGCAAGAGCGGCTTCCCGTCCTCTCCAGATGCTGTTCATATGCATTGAATGCACGTGTAAACGCCCCCCAACATATAAATACGCCCTGTTCTTACCTCTCTTTCGGCTGACGGTCATGGAGGCGGGGATACACCCGGTCCCATCCGGAACCCGGCAGTTAAGCCCGCCGTCGTATCGGTCTGTACTATGGTGCGCGAGCCCATGGGAAGCCCGATGTGCTGTCAGCCACTCTTTTTCTCCATTTCACAGCCGTGGCTCTGTTCGAACGCCTTCTTCGTTCACCTCTCCTCGCAGTTTCATGCGATGTAATGGAGGCGAAGGTGGCAGATGAAGCATTTGCCGTCCTCCATGAGGTTCAACGCGTGGCAGCGTGGGCATTCTATCCACGTTATGTGGTCTATCTCCACCTGGCCTATCTCACCTGGCGTGGTCATTGGTTCTGCCGTCATTCTCATATCTCCTTCTTGCACCACTTGATGGTGCATGGTTCGGGGAATGCTCCTGCATTCCTTGTTTCGTGTGCCCTTTCTTAGCCCTCTCGGGCCTTCTCTTCCCTGTCCTTCCCACCGACCAAAAGATGATCAGTGCAGCCAGCATCGGCACCATGGTACTGGAGAACTCTGGTATCTCGGCCACCACGGTGGTGTCTGTGGCCGAGTCGGTGCATGTGCCTTTTTTGTTGGAAACGGTTATGGCGGTCACATCCGTTCCACTGGCCCCCGCAGGGATATCTATCGTTACGGTCAATGGGAAGCTCCCTCCCATGAGGACCAAACCCGTATCCGGATTCCCGTCCCCGTCCGTGTCATAGGCGGGGTTCACATAGTCCCATGTGCCGTCCCCGTTGCTGTCATAGGCCATGAGCGTTCCTCCGTCGTATACGCTCACGTTCCACCCTTGGGAACTGGAGGACAGTATGTTGTAGACATCCGCGCCCTTGCCAGTGTTGTTTATCCAATGCAGATAGCTGACGGTTGTGGCTTCGTAGCCGAAACCACTGTTGTTCGGCTCTATGGTGACGTTGCACTTTATGGAGAAAAGGAAGGTCTTGAGGTGTTCTACACCATTGCTCTCCAGTCCCGTGATCTCTACTATGTATGAACCGACGGGGGCGTCCGCCGGGAGGTTGATGGTGTGGTTGTACCTTCCCCAGAGGTTCCCGGGGTCCGTGGCCTCCAGGGGCATGCTCTGTTCATCGATCAAGAGGGTGCCATCAGGGTAGCGGACGGTGAGGAACGCACCGCTTATGTCCTGTGCGCCCAGGGGATCGCTCACCACGGCCACGAAACTTATCTGCTCGCTGCTGGAGAACTCACCGGTCTGAGCCGTGGTATTGTACAATGTTATGGTGTCCACGTTCACATAACTGTCCGTGGCCATGTCTATCCTGGAATCATAGGAGGGGCCATCGAACCATATCCGGGTCTTCGTCGTGCTGGTGTATTCCAGTATCAGGCTCTCCCCTGCGGGGATGGTGGATAAGGATGGGGTTATCGTGATCTGATAGGGATGGGGGTTCACCTCGTTCACGGTGATCGTCTCGGTCCCCAGCACGGTGGCCCCGGGATAGAGGGTGATCGTAGCGGTGGCGATCTGCCCGGTGGTCCTGGCTGCATACAATGTTATGTATGCATCCCCGTTGATGATGAAAATCCCTGCAAAGGAAGGGGTCTGGGTCCATTGGACCGTGCCTCCTGCGTTCACGCCCACGCTGGAATCCACGCTTCCGGGGAAGGTGTCCATGGTGCTCCCGGGATGAAGATGAAGGCTCTTCCCCGATGGCGGGAATGAGATTATGGTGGTGTTGTCATAGACGATGTCATATTTGCTGGCGTTCAGGGATGATGTGGCGGTTATCTGGAGCACATCCAAGCTCCCCGGTATCGCGGTATCTGCCACGTACAGGACCACCGTTATCGAGGTGGAGCTTCCTCCGGGCACTGACCCCGTGTCCGGTGTTCCGTCCCCGTCCGTGTCCTGTAGGAGGCTTATGCCTCCTGCGTCGTATATCTCCACCGTCCATCCTCCCAGGTCCGAGAAGGTTATGTCGAACACGTCCGCATTCGGCCCCATGTTCGCTATGGTGTGGGTGTATGTGATGACGCCTCCTGGCTGGGAGTTGGCCGTGTTATCGGGGGATATGTCCACCCCCGGCGTGTTCTGAGGTACCAGGAATGTCGTGGTGCTCACGGCTGTCACGCCGTTGCTCTCTATGCCAGTAACTTCCACGATATAGGTTCCAGAGGGAGCGGTGGGAGGCAGGGATGTGGTGTAGTTGTACC
>DAOVJP010000021.1 GCA_030673205.1 Thermoplasmata archaeon | reverse complement strand
CCGGTCTTTGTCGCCGTGACGGCGACGGTGTATACCGTGGGCGAGGCGACCGCATCGGGCGTATAGGTTATCGCATATGTGCCGTCTCCGTTGTCCACGGGGGTCGAGAAGCTGCCACCCCCGTCCGAGGATGGTGCCAGATCAGCCCCTGCCATTGGGCTAGTGGAATCCCACACCTGAACAATGAGTGTGGTCGTGTTCCCGCTTATCACCGTTGCCGGGTTCGCGGATACCACGACCGAGAGTGTGCCAGATGGAGAGAGGGGGCTGACCCTCAACGCCAACTGCTGTTGCCCCTTGGCATACCCGGTCTTGGTGGCTGTGACGGTGACCGCACACGTGGTCTCAATGATGACCTCCGGCGCACGGAATACCGTCGAATACGTTCCGTCCCCGCTGTCTACAGGGGTCGTGAAGCTGCCACCCCCTGCGGAGACCAAGCTTATCCAGGCACCCGTCATCGGATCGCCTCCTTCCCACACCTGGATGGTGAGCGTGGAGTTCATCCCGCCCAATATCGTCGAGGGGTTGGCGGATAGTTTGACGGACAGCTCTGGCAAGGTGGGAGCGATGTATTCCGTTATCGTCACCGTCGCGGTTGCATCGTGGGACCATATATCCTTGTCATCCTTCACCAGGAAGTATATGGTGTGTGTTCCCGCCGACAGGTCGGATGTGCTGAAGGAACTCTGGGTGCTGATCTCCCCATCTATGCTGGAACGCCACAGGTACTCCACCACGGTCCCATCCGCATCCTTGGCCGTACCTTCGAAGAGGACAAAATCGCCCTCCATGGCCTCCTCGGGAGATATCAGGTCTATGCTGGCCACGGGAACGCTGTTCCCTCCCTCCGAGGAGACAACAAGCGCTATCCATTCATATCGCATGTTGTTCTCCAATGGCTGGAGGGTTATGGTGCTCGACCCGGATACCATGACCTCCCCGGAGCCCTGTATCTCGAACTCCACCAGGGAGAAGCTGTCCGGCAGGATGAAGGTCATGTGCTGGGCAGCATCCTCGAGGTCACTGCCTATAAGGAGATGTTCCATCCCCACGTCCAGCGTGTGCGTAGTGCTTGCGGCTATCGTCTCATAGGGGGCAAGGGACAGGGTCAAGGATAGTGACAAGGGCGTGTCCCTTATGCAGGAGCCCACGAGGTTACCTAGGGAGAGGGTGTGTTCGTTCGTGGAGTAATATGCTATGCCATCAACAGTGAAAACGGCTATTCCATCCATGTCTACTTCCTCACCGATGAGATCTTCCAACATATCTGCCTCCGCCTGGCTGAATGTTCCATCCCCGTTCCCGAGCAGCCCCTCCCACATGATGAAGATATAACGGCTGAAGCCCAATGGGAAAGTCATCTCCATGGTCGCTTGAGCCGCATTCCATGTAGTGAACTCCACCGTGCCTCCGAACTCGGAGGAAGAGAGGGTGGTCCGGAGGTCCAGTTCCTTGTCCTCTCCGGCGGATAGGGTGATGTCGGTCGAGGCGAAACGCCCGCCTCTTTCCTCCATCCCATCCATGACGAAGATGTGGAAGCTGCCGGGGTGGGCGTTCATCTCGTAGGAGCCATACTCGTCCGTATACGTGTGGTTGGCGCACCATGTGTCCATGTCCAGGACCATGACGCTGGTTTCGGCAATCGGTTCCCCTGTGCTGTCCTCCACCACGCCGTATATCCGGGTGGTCTCGTCTGGGAGGGCAGATAGGAGGAAGGCCAAGGATACGGAGGCATTCTCCTCCAGGGTCAACTCCGCCCATCCTCCCTCGTGGTAGGGGCATATGGCGCATAGTTTGAAGTCGCCGGAAGGAAGCTCTATTTCGAAGTGGCCAGTGGCATCGGTGTCCGCCGGTTCGCCCATGCCCCATTCGAAGGAGTCCTGGGGGGCGGCGAAGACCAACGCGTTTGCCAGAGGGCCCTGTGCATCGCTCACCTGGCCGGACACCATGCATCCCCCCTGTTCTTCCTTCCTCCATCCCTCTGACGAGGGTTCAAGGTATATGTCATCCAGTTCCAGGTCCGTCCCCCCCTCCACCATGAACTGTATATGGAAGCTCTCATACCCTTTATCATATGCATGGACACTAAGCCAATACGATCCAGGCGGGAGTTCCATCTCGTATCCCCCGGAGTAGTTGCCACAGGTGTAGTCGTAGAACTCGTGTCCGCTGGTGTCGGAGAGAGAGAAGGATACATCCGCCCCCCCTATGGGCTCCTTGGTATCGTTGCCATATACGCAGCCAGAGATGATAGAGGTGTCTCCCATGGGGTCCAGGGTCAAATCGTGGACCATGCTCTCCTCATCCAGAACCAGCTCGTTCTCGTACCGGTAATAGCCGTCGGCCGAGGCATACAACTCCACAACATCCGTCTTGGGCACGTTCAGTTCGTAGTAGCCAGTGGCGTCGGTCGCGGTTTCGTCACCGCTGCTTCCACCGCCATAGAGATCCTTTCCATGGCCATATGCCACTATCTCCACCCCGGTCAACGCCTCTCCCGTGGAGGCGTCATAAACGTATCCGGACAGGAGACCCAGGTCGGAGGAGGCCCCCTGTTCTGGTTCGAACTCGTCGTAATCATATATGCCAGCGGTGTGTGTCGTCGAGTCCACTTCCTCGGAACGGGTGTAGTAGACCCCATCCGAGAACGCCATCTCAGAGAATGCAATCCCGTTCCACAACCATGTCGGGTGGTCATAGCCGAACGGCCCTTCATCGTTCCCTCCTCCTTCTTCCACGACCATGTAGAGGGTCAGAGATGTTATGATGGTGCCGTTCATCTCAGCATCACATATGTTGGAGCCGTGGAACCACAGCTGGAGTATGTGTGTGCCGGGCTCCAGATATGATGCATTGCTCTTCTGGGAGTCGGGAACCATGAAGTATAAGTCAAAAAGACCTCCAGACGACACCTTTAGAGAGCCGCTGATCCGATAGTCACCCTGTTCCTCCACTTCGAGGGTCACATTGACCACGAGATACTCGTAGAGCTGGTTGCCGTTGGTGTCCAGCGCGTAGCTGGTGACCTCGACGATCTCCGCTGGCGGCGGGTCGAAGTCGGTGTGGTCGTAGAAGGCGGTGGTGTACAAGGCGTCGGCGGAGTCTATGATATACCACTCCTCCATTTCCATTATTAACACGTCGCTGACGACGTAATGGGTGTCCAGACCACTCGTGTAGAAGCTCACGCCCTCGAACTCTACTTCCAGCGTGTGTGTTCCCTCCTCCAGGTATTCCGTTACGCTGCTGGAGAAGGATGAATGTTCTTCTCTTCCACGGGTGCTGTTCCCCCCGTCTCCCTCCGGTCCCAGGGTGACGGTCAACTGGTATCGGCCCTCCATGTTCACCTCCACATCGACAGAGATGATCAGATAGTTGTAGAGCGTGTCGTTGTCCGTGTCCCTGCCGTAGTCATCGTAGGCGCCAACTAGGGATATGGGGAGGGGTTGGAAATCGGTGAAGTTATAGAAGCCGGTGGTGTATGCATCGCCGCGGTAATCCAGAGTATCCCCGTCCTGTCTCAGGTCGAGGGAACGAAGGTCGTAGGTGGTGTTCTCCCCGTTCTTGGTGATGTACCATCCCTGGAACTTCAGGGTCAGGGTGTGGGTTCCGACCTCCAGATGGATGTTGTCCAGATATGCCGAGCCTATCATAATGCTCATGTTCTCGTCGGAGGTGCATAGATTCCCCTGGAATGAGAACTCACCCGGGGAGCTCACATTTACCTCCACGTCTATGGCCAGGAAGTCATAGAGGCCGTCCCCGTCCTGGTGCACACCTTCGTCCGAATAGTTGTCTGTGAACTCTGCCGGAGGGAGGTCGAACTCCGTGTAGTTGTAGTGGGCGGTGGTGTATGCCTCGCTCCATCTCTCGTCCAGTTCGTTGTACTGGGCAGAGAGGAACAGATTGTTGAGGGAGAACGTGTCGTTGACCCCATACTGTTGTATCTTCCAGCCCTTGAACTCCAGTGTGATGTTATAGACGCCGATATCAAGATAGGTGGCGGTGTTGGTATGGGCGATCTCATCCATCCGTTCTCCATTGTCCCATCCCAAGACACCGCTCAGCACGAACTCCCCTCCTACTGTCACATTCACCTCCACATCAATGGCCAGCACATCATAGAGAGTATTACTGTTCAGGTCCATGCCCTCATCCGAGTAATTGTCAGTGAATGTGGCCATGGCGCCTTCCGGCGCTTCCTTTTCGCCATCTCCTCCTTCCTCTCTAGGCGGCTCCTCACCTCTGGTTTTAGAGGATACGTGGACAGCGTTGTCCATCCCCTCGCCCCATGCGGGGGCCGTATCGTCCCCATCCAATTCGGATTCTACATTCCCCAGGAAGCCTGCGAAGCCTCCCGCTACAAGCACCAATATTATCCCTACCGACATAAAGGCCTTCATCTTTACCACCATTGAGGAAGATATAATGGCAATGCATAAAATAGTTTTCTAGGTGCTAGCTTCCGATGATTCTGCTATCTTCCGATGATCCGATGACCCATTAAAGCCGTGTCACACCAGCCCGATACCATACCACAGTCTGTCTTGGAACGCCAGGAAGACCACGATGAACACGGAGGAGAGCAGTAGGCAGGCATCCCCTGCGTTGGCCCTCCGTCTCGGTTCGAACGAATAGCTGGTGCCTAGCTTGTATCCTCTGGCGAGCATGCTCTCGTATATCCTCTCGCCTCGTTCCATGGACCTTACGAACAATGTACCAAGGGTGTTGCCCGCGCTTTTCAATACGAACCTGTAGCCCGCACGATTCTTCCTCCACCTGAACCCCCTGGCCTTCTGTGCTGTGAGGGCTCTGTGCAGACTCTCGAAACACAACCCTATATGGCGCAGCATCATGTCGAGGAGGGAGATGAATATGGGGGGGACCTTGAAGCGTTCGAGGGCGTGGTACAGGTCTTCCTGGCGGGTGGTGGAGGATAAAAAGAGGACAGCGCTGATGCACACCAACATCCTGAGGAGCAGCAATGCTCCGAAGAAGGTCCCCTCGTATGTGGCGCTGAGTCCATAGAAGGACCATATTATACTCCCCTCTCTGATGAAGGGCTGGAAGAGTGCAAGGAACCCTCCGAATGGGAGGACGAAGAGAAGCCTCTTCCCCACATACCTAGGAGGGAGATGGCTGGCTGCCATGAGCATCAGGAGGAATATTTCCAACAACACAAGGCTGAAGAGGTCTTTTGTGAAGACCGCGAACAATATAAGTATGAGGATAGAAAGCAGTTTTGTCCCTGCATCAAGCCTGTGCATCGGCGAATTGCCCGACGCCACCTGCTGTATCTCCAGGAAGAGCTCATGCAACCCTCTAACCCCCCTTCTGAAAGTACCGCAGTGCTTCATTCATGGTCAAGGGCAGGCCCTTTCCTGGGCAACACCCCATCTCCAGCGCCAATCGTGTCACATCGGGGGGCACCATGGACGCCTTGGAGAGCAGACCCCGGTCCCCGAACGCGTCCCGGACACTGCCATCGAAGAGCAATCTTCCCTTGTGCAGAACGGCGACCCGTTCCACCAATAGCGGTATGACATTCACATCGTGGCTGGCTATCACCACCGTGATCCCTCGCTCCTCCCTCAGCTTGTTGATGAAACGGATGGTATCCCTCGTTCCCCTCGGATCCAGGCCGCCCGTTGGCTCGTCGAAGACCAATACTTCGGGTTCCAGGGCGAGAACGCCGGCGATGCACACCCGTTTCTTCTCCCCTCCACTGAGCTTCCCCGGGTGCACGCCCTCATATCCCTCCATGTCCACAACCTCCAACGCCCTTTTCACTCTCTTCTCCACCTCTGCCCTGTCGAGACCATGGTTCATGGGGCCGAAGGCAACATCCTGGGCCACCGTTGGAAGGAACAACTGGTCATCCGGGTTCTGGAAAACGAACCCCACCCTATCCCTTACGCCGGGCGCTGTCTTCTTATTCACCTCTTTTCCATCGAAGAGAACCCTTCCGTGGGAAGGATAGAGCAGACCGTTGATGTGTTTCAATAAAGTGGTCTTCCCAGCTCCATTGGACCCTATCAGGGCGAAGGCTCCTCCCTTCTCTATGGCCAGGTCTATCCCGCTGAACGCCTCTCTGCCGGAGGGATATGTGAAACCAGCCCCCTGGAACTCTATGATGTTCGGGGCCGCCATCACGTCACCCTTCTCTAGGGAATATTGGGCCGTCCCCTTGTTTCCTGACGATGACAAGCACTCCCAGGCCCAGTACAAGCAGCAATATGGTACCCGACACAATAGCTACCACTCCGGCGGCGCCCTCGCTTCCCATCCCGGGGAAGACATAATCCGGCATGGGCGCTTCATAATATGATGCCTCCTTTCCCTCTGCCTCGTGAAAGCCCTCTGCGGCGGATTCGAGCCCGTCCGGGTTGGACGATGCAAGGAAGGGTGCTAGGCTTGCTATGATGACCGCTAGGATGAGGCCTACGAGGATGAGCCGCGCGTTCCTGTTCATGCGGTCACCCTCCTTGGGAGATAGTTGCTGGCAAAGGCGAACAGATCTTCTCTATAACGCACGACGGCCACCACCGCCACCGAGGTGATCACCCCCTCCGCTATCACCCCTATGACGAAATGGTACAGTCCCATGAAAAGAAGTCCCTCGGCCAGGGGAAAGGTTCCTGCCAGCCAGAGTTCCACCGCACAGATGATGGAGGCAATGAACAGAGAGGCCCAGGCCGCCACGAAGGAGTTGAAGGACAGCGCATTGTAACCTTCTTTCAACCGCTTCACCGGAATAGAGCCTAGAGCCTTAAATCCGTAGAAGCCGACGAAGGAGCAGATCACGCCCATGTTCAATATGTTGGCTCCCAGGGCGGTTATCCCTCCGTCGCCGAACATGAAGGCCTGGACCACCAATACGAGCGTCAACAGCAGGATGCCGGCGAACGGGCTTCCCAGGATGATGGCGGCCATGGCCGCCCCCACCATATGCCCGGATGTCCCCCACGGTATGGGGATGTTCATAGCCTGTATCGCGAAGATGGAGGCTGCGAGCACGCCGAGTATGGGGATCTTTCTCTCATCCAACTCCTTGTTCGCCCATCTCAGCGAGAGGTAAACGAAGGGAGCGGCTATCAGGAAATATATGGCGCATTGCCAAAGCGGTATGAATCCATCCGGTATGTGCATATTATCACCGTATCACGTTTTTCTATTTCGTGTTATCGGATGGATGGTGAGAAGATATATAACCCTTTTGCGGGGGTGGGTGTAGGGTGGTGTGGTGGCGGGGGTGCATCTGGCTGTAGGGTGTGCAATCGTAGATAGGTGTCACACTCCCCCCCCCCATTTAGACGGTGAGAACCTCTCCCGATCTAAGTGCTATGGGAGATGGGTTGCAACATCATTTATGGGAACAGGTCAGATGGGGAACGCAATTGGATAGCTGCTTCAAAACAGCATCGTGTTGTGCTTCGATGCCTTGGGTTCCGTCCAACAGATGCAGGTCCAGCTCCTTTGTCATGTCCAGCAGGTGCTCCCTGACTTTTTGCTGGAACCATAGGAAGCCTGTCTTCTTGTCCAGGTCCGGACGCATATCCAGCCCTGCTTCGAAATAGCTTGGCTCCCTCTTCTTCGTTATCCTTTCATAGGCCTCAGAAGGGGGGGTGTCAAAGATAAAGACCATATCTGGATGGGGCATGAATTCAAACATGATGTCCAGCCATCTCCTCTCAAGCCCTCTTGCAAGACCCTGGCTAATGACTTTGTATATGTGTCTGTCACAAATTACGAGCTTTCCTTCTTCTAAGGCTGGCTGGATTATGGCCTTCAGGCGATAAGAGAGGTCGGTGGCGAGCAGAAATGTTCGCGCCTCTGGCGGTATGGGAACCCCACCTTCTTGTATCCTCTCGATGAGGTCTCCGATATAAAGGTTGTAGAAATATTTGGAATCCTTCCATCCTGTGATCGCAAAATCCGCATTGGATGCTTCTAGATCCTCCTTTAACAGCTTGATCTGTGTCGATTTACCTGAACCGTCTATCCCATCAAAGACTATCAGTTTGCCTTTTCCCATACATTTCACTCCCAATCATTTTCAGCATGGCCGAAAGAATAGTATCATAATATTTTTTGACACCCTCACAACCTATGCCATAGTCCGTGATATCTCCTCTGTGGTAGTATGCTTCCGCTCTGCATCCCCCCCCGCAGAGATATTTGTATCTGCAGGATCTGCACTTGATGCTCTCGATATCAAGTTCTCGGATATTCTCTGCTATTTTAGATGTGTTCCATGTCTCGCACAGATCATCTGTTCTTATGTTTCCCAGGAAGAAATCCTCCCTTAAGCTGTGACATGGAAATATGTCTCCCTCTGGGCTGACGACACAATTCGAGCGGGCAGGTAAACAAATTATTTTATTGCACATCGTTCCTCTTCCCTCGAATATGGCGATTTGATACGGAAATTGTATTCGCATTTTTCCCCCGTATCTTATCGTATCCAAGAAGATGTCATAACCGACCTTTACAAATTGGGCGTCTGAAGGGGCGGACGAGGCGTTGTCCATAGCGCGTCCCAGGATGTTCATTTTTCTAAAAGTCACTCCTGTGGCCCCCATGTCACTCGCGAGTTTTGTGATGTTGTTTATGTCCTCATAGTTGTACTTCGTTATCACCGTGGAAAGTCTAAAAGGCACTTTATGCCCGGATAGAATACGGATCCCTTCCATGGTCTTTTTGAACGAACCCTCCCCCCTGACCGGATCATTTGTTTGTGGAGAGCTTCCATCAAGTCCTACCTGCACAAAAGTTTCCATTTCCAGAAGTCGTTTGGCTATGTTGTCTGTCATGAGGATCGAATTAGTGGTAAGCACGGTGTTAGCTCCGGATTCCTTTATATACTTCAGAATGTCGAGGGCATCCTCTCTTAGAAGTGGCTCTCCGCCGGTAAGCGCGATGACATGAATGCCACATTCGCGCATCTTGTCCACAATGCTCCGTATCTCGTCGAAGGTCAGCTCGTCCTCCCCCCTCACCGCGGCATTCGCATCGCAGAACGTACATCGTAGATTGCACGCATGCGTGATCTCTAGCAGGCCATAAGAAGAAGGAGGGATGGTTTTTGGCGGGTCATATAAACCCCTGCCATGCAGGATCCTCTCGGCATTTTCCGGCGTTTCGTCATCCTTTATTACTGCAGCATGGGCAGTAGCAGGGTTCAAGTATAGAGTAAGACCATTTTCAGAGTATGTGACCAAATACTTCAGAGGCTGGTTCATTGAGATCCCCCCTTTATCCCAATGGATATGGGCGTGCTTGTTTCTAAGATATTCTTGAAAATAGAGTGGTAGTACAGCCTTACATCTTCACAATCCCCACATTCTCCCATGAAGTCTCCATGACCCACGAGGGCCTCAGCCCTGCAAGCCCCCCCACAAAGATATCTGATGTCGCACTCTTTACAGGACTCGATATTATCAACTGTGAGCCTTCTTAGTTTCTCCAGGCGCACGGAGCTGTGCCAAATATCGAGTAGCCTATCCTTTCGCACGTTCCCCAGGTAATAATCTGGAAACTCGGAGAAAACAGAGCAGGGCAATATCACGCCATCGCTCCTAATATGCATTGTGTTCCTGCCCATGCCGCAATTCAATTCTAGGGGATGCTGGCCTCTGCCTGAGAACAGGACGGAATTGTATTTTGCATTTATCTCGAACTTCTCTCCGTCCTTTTTGTAAGCTAGACTCTTCCGATATAGCTTCTTATAAATGTCCGCCATGATCTCAGCACCAGGCTCAAGTTCGTCTCTCTCTATGTTGGTGGCTCTTCCCACCCATTTGACCTTTCTCAAGGCAACTTGAAAAGCCCCCAGGTCCTTTGCCATATCACATATGCCCTCTACCTGCTCCACATTCTTGGTCGTTATACTGAATGCGAGACGCCAGGGCACACCATATTTGTTAAGGAGATCTATCCCCTTCAAACTGGTATTGAATGCCCCCGGACCTCTGTTCCAATCATCCACTTCTTCAGTGGTGCCATCAATGCTGACCTGCACTGCCGCCCCCATCTCCTTCAGTCGCTGTGCATTTTCATCAGTCAAATTCAACAGACTGGAGGATAGGCCGGGGGTCCTACCCTTTTCTCTTATATAAGCAAGGATATCCATAATGTCAGGATGGGTCATCGGGTCTCCACCGGTCAGGACAATACTCTGAGCGTCCATCTCAGCAGATTGATCGATAACATCCTTTATCTCGGCATAGGTCAGTTCGTTCTCAAGGGGCTTGCCAGCACTCAATACGCAGGTTCTACAGGGATATACGCATTTCCTAGTGACCTCTATGAACACAAAAGAAGGTGGGTGGAGGCCCGTTCTCTGGTGCATGCTAATCATTCCCCTCTTTCCCATCGTGTCTAAGAGTTCGTATATCCTGGCAAAGGCCTCAGGCTCAACGATGTTCAATTCCTTTGCAAGGGTTCCAGCAAGCTCTTCCAGTGTTTCACCCTGCCTGATCCTCTCCACATAATCCCAGGTCAGATCATCCAGGACCATATATCCCCCCGAATGTGGGTTGAACAATAGGATCCTATCTTCACCTGGGAAGGTAGATAGCTCCTCTGGGATCGTGGCTGCTGGAGGGGATCCTTTCATATTCTGTTCTCCAAATAATCTTCCGTTATGTTCATCTCCCTCAGGGTGGTCCGTATCATATCCAATGCTTCCTCGGTGAGCTCTCTGGCAGTATCCGGGGGCAGTTCATCCAGTCCTTGAATGCGCCTGTACGTCTCCAGCATCCCTTCTGTTCCATAGAGTTCCAGCACCTTTCCCGGTTCCATGT
>DAOVJP010000063.1 GCA_030673205.1 Thermoplasmata archaeon | reverse complement strand
CCTCCTCTCCCCACCTCCTCTCCCCCCCTCCTCTCCCCACCTCCTATCCCCACCTCCTATCCCCACCTCCAACCAATCCTTCTTTTGGGCAACATGTCAGGTTGGAGCAATTTATAAATAGAGAGAGGTGATAGAACAAAGGCATGTGCAGACGAGCATTGGCCGTTGCCCTGATCTTGGCCCTATTCCTCCTTATCTCTCTCCCCTCAGCAGACGTGATGGCGGCCCACATAGATGAGAAACAACCTGTGAATGTATATCTCGGAGGCATCGGCGACAATCGCACACTATCACCTTCTGTTCAAAACATCCAGGGCTCATCGATCTCCTCTGATATGTTAGCCGCGAGGGGAGGGCTGTTCTTGACCCAAACGGCATATATTGGAACCTGGCATTCCAAGCCTTCTCCTACAAAGTTCGCCGTTTCCGGCCAAGTTGATTTCCGTTTCTGGGCCAGAGGCGATGTGAAAGGAACATATCTGGAACTCAACTTGTCTGTTGGGAACGAATGGGCGGCCCACACCACGGAGCCAATGGACACGGGTAACGTTCCGCGCATGTTCAACGGCAGCTTCAAACTGCCAGGAACGCTCATAGCTAACCCCGGAGAATCCTTGTCACTCAGCATATCATGGGGGGGCGACCAGGACATGATGGAAAGCTGGACGAACAACACGATAGAGCTGTTGTATGGGGCCAACACCGACTCCGGATTGATCATCCAGACCAATTCCGTGTCCATAACCGATGCCACCAGCGAACCCCATCCCATCTTGGAGAATACCATCATATTCAGAATAACCGCCACCAGCATATTCGGGCCCGAAGACCTTGAGGAGGTGGACATATCCACATCGGTGACCGAGGGCTCCCTTGGAGATATGGAGGAGACCGTGGAAGGGGACTACAAGATATTCACCACCACTTGGAACTATACCAAGGTGGATTTCCCAGATGAGGTTACTTTGCAGGTCAGCCTGAAGGTCCGGGACAGCAGTGGGAACTGGTGGGAAAAGGAGAGTTCCGTCATAATAATATACCCAAAGGAAGAGGTGGACCTTAAGATCACATACGATCAGGTGAACCTTTTCCCCCACATGCCCACAGTGGGAGAGGAAACCACGGTGGAGGTTATGTTCACGGGCCTGGGAAAGAATTGGGCCAGTGCAACGGTATTGATCCTCTTCTATGAAGGAGATTATCTCATCGAGACCAGGGAGGCAGTCGCGAACATGGGGGAGAACGGCCCCTACGACTTCAAATGGACCCCCAAGACCCCTGGAGAGCACAGGATACGAATCGTGTTGGATGAGAGCGATATCTCCTCGCCAGGATTGAACGCCACCAATAATAAGGTCGAGCAGATAGTCACCGTTCTTCCGGAAGAGGAAGAGGCGGTTATCGGAACGGAAGAAGGACCCCCGCCATATCTACTGATCTTGATAGTGATAGTCATAATGGCGATCTCCGCCATAGGCGTGGGCTATGCCTTCTCCTCCCAAAGAAAGTCAAGGAGTGAGGAACCAGCCGAGGAGAATAAGATACTGGACGTTCCAGGCCAGCCTCCGATCCCTGTGCCTCAACATGGGCCAGAGGGAACCCCGCAAGGATTTTTCATACACTCCACTGGCAGCCCATCCACATGGATCGATACTACTTCGGGCAAGTTATGATGTGGAGAACCCCTGAATAGCCGGGGTGTGATACAATACGCCACTCCGTTAACCTCGAAGCGCTCGCTTCGAGAATAGTCAGAGGCCAAACCTCTGCCAACCTTGGAGCACATGCTCCAAGAATATGGGGAACACTGTGCGGTAGACGCAGTTCCCCAAACCTACTTTTTACTCTAGGCAATAGAAAAAGTAAAAAGTAGAATAGTCGGAACCCTCCATGCGAGACATGTGGCTCCGCCACCTTGAATCTTGAGCCAAGTGGCGAAAGGTCAGAGGAGCCAAGAAGGCTCCTCAAAGAGCGCATGCTCCGAGGTAGGGGGAATTCGCAGAATTCCTCCACCATCACTTTTCATCTGAACAATAAAAAAGATGAAAAGACTAGATCGGAGCACAGTGCAATAGAAGCAGCTCCGCCTGCCTATTTTCTTCTAGACACAATAGAAAAATGAAGAAAATAGAAGAGGGTTGATCTTCGGTCTAGTGGGGCAGGATCACATCATGCCGCCCATACCGGGGGGCATACCGCCGCCAGCGCCGGGTGGAGGACCGCCTCCTCCGCTTTTGGAGGCGATGACATCATCTATGCGCAGTATCATGGTCGCCACGTCGGTGGCGGACTCTAGTGCCTGCACTTTTACCCTCATTGGCTCGATGACATTCTCCTTCAGCATGTCCTTGACCTTGCCGTCATATACATCTATGCCTCCGGTCTTCAAGCCCTTCTTGCCCTCGTGGGCGCTCTTGAGGTCGATTATCACATCAAGAGCGTCCAGTCCAGCATTCTCTGCCAGTGCCCGGGGAATGACCTCAAGGGCTGTGGCGAAGGCCTCTATTGCCAGCTGCTCCCTTCCTCCGACGGAAGCGGCGAATGCCTTGAGACGCAGGCTGACCTCCATCTCCACGGAGCCCCCACCAGGGAGCGCAGCGCCGTCCTCTATGGCTACGGCGGTAACTTTCAAGGCGTCATGCAGGGCACGCTCCACCTCGTCCACCACATGCTCCGTGCCGCCCCTTATGAGGACGCTCACGGCCTTTGGGTTCTTGCAGTTGGTGACGAAGGTCATGTCGTCGTTCCCTATCTTCCTCTCCTCGATCATCCCTGCATTTCCCAGGTCCTTGGAGCTGAAGTCGTGGAGGTTGTTGACGATGATCGCCCCGGTGGCCTTGGCCAGTTTCTCCATGTCGCTCTTCTTGACCCTGCGGATGGCAAATATGCCTTCCTTGGCCAGGAAGTGCTGGGCCAGGTCGTCGATGCCCTTCTGGCAGAATATGGCGGTTGCGCCGGATTTCTTGATGGTCTCGACCATCTTCTTCAGCGTCCTCTCCTCTTCGTCGAGGAACTTCTGAAGCTGGCTGGGGTCGGTTATCTGTATCTTTGCCTCGACCTCGGTCTTCTTTATCTCCAGGGCGGCATCGATGAGAGCTACCTTGGCGTTCTTCACGGTCTTGCTCATTCTCGAGTGAACGCGCTCTTTGTCGAGTATTATGCCAGCGATCATCTCTGTTCCCTCTATGTGATCGCCCTGCTTTTTCACGACCTGTATGTTGTCCATGTCCACAGTATAGTTCTTGCCGTTCTTTTCTACAACTTTTGTCACGGCTTCTACGGCTACATTCGCAAGGTGGTTTTTACCGCTGCCCACGGACTTGCCGGTCATGGCAGTGCTAGCTATCTTGTGCAGGGTCTTCTTGTCGTTGAGGGATACTGTATGTGTCAGTCCTTTGATCAGTTCTACGGATTTGCTCACGGCGGTGAGGTATCCCGAGGTTATCAGCGTGGGGTGGACGTTCTGCTCTACGAGTGACTCGGACTGCTTCAATAGCTCACCTGCAAGTACAACGGCGGTGGTGGTGCCGTCCCCGCATTCCGTGTCCTGGGTCTTGGCTATCTCCACTACCATCTTGGCGGCAGGATGCTCTATGTCTATCTCCTTGAGGATAGTGACACCATCGTTGGTTATCACCACATCCCCCATGCCATCTACCAGCATCTTGTCCATTCCCTTGGGTCCCAGGGTGGAGCGAACAGCATCCGCGACCGCCTTGGCGGCGGCTATGTTATTGTGCTGTGCTCCTCTTCCCCTTTCCCTTTCCGTTCCTTCTTTCAGTATAAATATCGGTGTTTGTCCAGACATCATATTTCTTCACCTCCTCTGGTGAAACTTGTATTTGGGGGATGAAAGATGTTCTATATAAAGATTGTGCTTGTTTGGGTTTCATTGCGTACTCTACTGTCACAAGAAAATGGGAAAATACTTATTTACCATCTGCTCGTTGAGTGAACAAACTCCTTTTAGGAGGGATCGAACTGGTAAAATATCTGATAGGAAGAGCGAAGGACCTTGTGATGCTGAAGATGTTGAAGAGCAAGGAGATACGGAAGCTCGATAGGAAGTTTCTCTTCTACCTCCGTGAATCCTCCAAATATGAGAAGTTCGTCGAGATCGATGGAAAGGTCGTGATGAACTCCCAGATGCCACCCTATGGAACAGAGGCCTTCAACCAATTCATCAAGACGATACCCCAGATAAAGGAAGGGAAGAAGTTCCCGCTATCATGCAACATCGCTATTACCAACCGTTGCAACTTCTCCTGCTGGCATTGCAGCAATTGGGGGCGGGAAACACCCGAGGACTTTCCTCTAGAACTGCTCAAAGAAACCATCTGGAAGCTGCAAGAGATGGGGAACAGTTTCATAGGACTCACAGGTGGCGAGCCAACCCTAAGAGATGATCTGGAGGAGATAGTAGAGGCAATAGGGACCAGATCCCACACGATCCTTTTTACGAACGGAGAGAAACTGACATACGAGCGGGCGAAAGAATTGAAAAGAAGGGGGTTGTTCAGCGCCTCCGTCAGTCTCGATCATTTCAAACCAGAGATACACGACAAGCAGCGGGGATATGACGGCGCCTTCGACATCGCCGTTGCTGCGATCAAGGCCTCGAACAAGGCGGGGCTATATACCATAGCAGGAGTTGTGCCAACGAGAGGGATGATAAACAATGGCGAGATACCGACCTTCTACAAGTTCCTGAAAGAGATTGGAGCCCATGAAGTAAGGGTGCTCGCGCCCATCCCCACGGGAAGACTCGTGGGTAACAACGATGCCAGGTGGTGCGGCAAGGACGAGGAGAAACAGATGTGGGAATATCATATGAAGCTCAACAAGGACAAGGATTTCCCCAAGATCAGCGAATTCTCCTACCTCGAGAGCGAAGGATTGCTGGGTTGTATGGCCGGGACGTACCACATGTTCATCGAGAACGATGGGACCGTCACACCCTGCGATATGATACCTCTCTCATTCGGGAATGTAAAAAAGGAGGGATTGGAAGCGGCTTTTAACGCGATGACCGAGAGATTCCAATCGCCAAGACACGAATGCTATGTCCGGGCTGCTCATGCGCTGTTCAAGAAAGGTTTCGACAAGGAGGGAAAGTTCCCCCTGAGCAAGGAAACAGCCATGGAGATAACTGGAAAGGTCAGGAACAAGAAGATGCCAAAGTTCTTCCAGGTTCTCGGAATGCCTCCGCCGGTGTTTGAAAAGGAGAAAGGAAAAGAGAAAGAGAAGCTCGACCTCAGGAACCTCGAATGCCCAGAGCCAGTGTGGAGAACACAGGAAAAGATGTGGGACATGAAAGGAGGCGTATTAGAGGTCCTCGTGAACGAGGAAGAGGCAAAGAACAATGTAGAGGATACCGCCAAAAGCGAGGGATGGAGCGCGAAAGTAGAGAGCGAGGACAATGGCGAATATCTGCTCATCCTCTCCAGTTAATAGAAAAATTCAAAGATATCTATAAATAGACAAATATGGAGGATTGATGATCATGCCCAAGGAATTGGATCTAAGAGGGCTCAACTGTCCAGAGCCAGCAATACGAACAGGAAAGGCGCTTAGAGACGTAGACGAACTAATCGTTATCGTTGACGACGAGAGTGCTACACAGAACATTTCGAGAGGAGTGGAGAACAGAGGATATGGCATCAAGGTCGAGCAGGTCGGAAAGGACTATTACCTGCACATAAGGAGGGAGCAAGGGACAGAAGAGGGCGATATCGAGTTCGATATGAGTTGTGCGACCGGTCCGACCGTTGTCTTCTTCCCCGCGGACACCATAGGGCGAGGCGATGACGAACTGGGTTATATCCTCACCAAGTCCATCATCTATTCGTTCTTGGAGGTAGAGCCAAAACCCGAGACGATCATATTCATGAACAGCGGGGTACGGCTGGCTGTGGAAGGCTCGGAGGCATTGGCCGACCTTCAGGCGCTTCAGGACCAGGGAGTTGACATACTCGTATGCGGGACCTGCCTCGATTTCTTCAAACTCAAGGACAAACTGGCTATCGGCGAGATGTCAAACGCGTATACCATTGCCGAAACACTTTTGGATGCAGGAAAGATAGTGCGGTTCTGAGAGATGACCAGACGCCAAGCATTTCCCCTTCACTATTGAGAGGTGAACACAGATATGATCTACTTCGATAACGCAGCAACATCCTGGCCAAAACCAGATCGTGTGATCGAGGCCATGAATTATTTCATGAAGAATGTCGGAGCCAACCCAGGCCGCTCTGGCCATCGACTTTCCATCGAGGCGGGACGGGTGGTCTATCACGCCAGGGATCTTATCGCCACGCTGTTCAACCTGAAGGATCCGATGAGGGTTGTTTTCGGACTCAACGCAACCGACAGCCTTAACCTGGGGATAAGAGGGATACTGGAGAGAGGGGACCATGTCATAACAAGCAGCATGGAGCACAATTCGGTGATGCGCCCGCTTCGCGACCTTGAGAAGCAAGGGGTCGAGATGACCGTCGCCCAATGCAATGAACAAGGGTTCCTCGACCCGGCCGATGTTCAAAATGCGGTCCAAGCCAACACGAAACTGATGGTCATCAACCACGGCTCGAATGTGGTGGGGAGTTTGGCGCCGATCAAGGAGATAGGTAAGATTGCCAGGGACAGCGGGATCATGTTCATGATAGACAGCGCCCAGACGGCCGGATGTATCCCTATAGATATGAAGAGGGATAGCATAGATCTCGTTGCCTTCACCGGCCACAAAGGACTCATGGGCCCGCAGGGAACAGGCGGCCTCGCCATAGGAGATAATGTTGATACGAATAGGATAAGAAGGCTGAGAGCGGGAGGGACAGGGAGCAGATCTGAACTCGAAATCCACCCGGACTTCCTTCCTGACAAGTACGAGAGCGGAACATTGAACACCGTCGGTCTAGCAGGACTTGCGGAAGGGGTGAGATACATCCTTGATAGAACGGTTGATAGCATACACGAGAAGGATATGTCCCTCACACGGAGATTCATCGACAAGACAAAGGACATCTCCAGAATGGATATCTATGGAGGGCTGGACGAGACGAAGCAAACATCCACCATCTCCATCAATATCAAAGGCCGATCACAATCCGATATCGGGCTGTTCCTTGATGAAGAATATGACATAATGTGCAGAGTGGGGCTCCATTGCGCCCCTACCGCCCACAAGACCATCGGGACCTTCCCTGATGGCACCGTTCGATTCGGCATGGGATATTTCAACAGAACGGAGGAAGTGGACATAGCTGCCGAGGCGCTGAGTGAAATGGCGGATGGGAAGCGGTGAGCAAGAAAAGGCCAAGGATATGAGTCAGAGAAAGAAAAGAAACAGAGAGAGAGAGAGAAAGAGAAAGAGAGGAGAGAAAAAGAAGAGAGAAAGAGAGAGAGAGAGATCTTGTCTT